>JAUUZV010000188.1 GCA_030592085.1 Clostridia bacterium
ATTTATGAGGAACAGATTGTATCATCATGTACAATAAATCAACAATATTATCTTTTAAAAGGATTACCTAATAAAATGTTTTTTGCTATTGGTCAAAAAGGATTTGCAATTTATAAAGAAACTTGTGAATTAGTACAAGAATATGAAGGTCAGGTAATTGATGTTAAAAATAATGAGAAATATACTTATGTTACTTTCACAAAGAATGGGAAAAACTTTGTTACAGCTTTTACAGAAGATGGACAAACTGCTTTTACAATAACTACTGATTATGCCATAAGTGGTATTGGAAGTGGGCACAATCAACTGGCAGTTTTTGGAGAAAGTATCATATCTATTTTTGACAGTAAGGGTAAGGAAATTGAAGAAATTTCACTGTTTTCTTTAATTAGTGATGTGTCCTTTGTTGATTCTTCTATAATACTAGTAACAGGAATTGATGATATGGTATTGTATAAATTCAAATAATTAACTATAATATTAAAAAAGAAAGAAGGTAATCGTATGAACATTGCAGATGTTGTTGTTATAATAATAATCTTGATTGCCTGTATTGCAGGATTCTATAAAGGACTATTAAACACACTATATAAATTTATTTCTTATATATTAGCTATTTATTTATCTTTTAAATTAGCAAAACCTGTATCTGGTTGGTTTCAAGGAACTAGTATTTATTTAAACATACAAGATGGAATTACTACTTTTGTAACAAATCTTGGTATAAATTTTACTGGATTAGAAAATATGAATGCTGAAACTATTTCACAATCTATTGAAGGAGTACCACTCCCTGAAAAAATCAGTGAATCAATAGCAGAGACCTTATCCGCATTAGGAGGGAGCGCCTCTACAATGTTAGAATCATTTATTATTACAATTACTAATCTTATTTTGTTAATTTTATGTGGATTAATTTTGTTTCTAATATTTAAATTATTATTTTCATTAATTGGACATGTTGTTAAAGGAATTTCTGAAATTCCAGTTATAAAACAACTTGATAGAGTTGGTGGTGGAATATTAGGAGTTGGTATTGGTATAGTTATTGTTTATATAGTTGCACTTGCACTTACATTTTTTGTTTCAAATGAATCGATACAACCAATATTTACACTTGTTGAAAATTCAAAATTAGCAATATTATTTTATAATAAAAATGTTTTAACAGGATTATTAGGGTTATAGGAGATTATTATGAGAAGTGACTTATTTAAAAAGGGAATTGAAAAAGCCCCACATAGATCATTATTTAAATCAATGGGTTATACTGACGAAGAATTAAGTCGACCTATTATTGGAATTGCAAATGCCTATAGTGAAATTATTCCAGGACATATTGATTTAAATAAAATTACAGATGCTGTGAAAGCTGGTATAAGAATGGCAGGTGGAACTCCTGTTGCATTTGGTACAATTGGAGTTTGTGATGGAATTGCCATGGGACATACTGGAATGAAATATTCTCTAGCATCCCGTGAGGTAATTGCTGATTCTTGTGAAATTATGGGATTAGCACATCCATTTGATGGAATGGTATTTATTCCAAATTGCGATAAAATTGTTCCAGGAATGTTAATGGCAGCTGCTAGAATCAATGTTCCTTCAATATTCATTAGTGGAGGACCAATGTTATCGCTTAATATTAACGGGCAAGACTTAGATTTGAATAGTGTTTTTGAAGGTGTTGGTGCAGTAAAAAGTGGCAAAATGACAGAAGAAGAATTACAAGTTATTGAAAACAATGCTTGCCCAAGTTGTGGGTCTTGTTCTGGAATGTTTACAGCTAATTCAATGAATTGCTTATGTGAAGCCATTGGTATTGCATTACCAGGTAATGGTACAATTCCAGCAGTTTATGCTGAGCGATTAAGACTAGCTAAAGAAGCTGGCATGAAGGTAATGGATTTAGTAGAAAAAAATATAAAACCAAGAGATATAATGACTAAAGAAGCATTTATGAATTCGCTTGCAGCAGATATGGCTTTAGGCTGTTCAACAAATACTGTTTTACATTTACCAGCTATTGCCCATGAAGCTGGTATAAAAATAAATTTAGATTTAATAAATGAAGTTAGCACAAAAACTCCAAATTTATGTAGATTAGCTCCCGTTATTGGTGGTTACCATATGCAAGACCTATATGCAGCAGGAGGAGTACAAGCAGTACTAAAAGAATTAGATAAAAAGAATATATTACATACTGACTTAATAACAGTTACTGGATTAACTGTTGGAGAAAATATAGCTAAAGCAGTAAATAAGAATAATAAAGTAATTAGGGATATTGAATCTCCATATTCAAAAACAGGTGGGATTAAAATTTTACATGGTAACCTAGCACCTGATGGTGGCGTTGTAAAAAAATCAGCAGTTGATGAAAAGATGTTAGTACATCAAGGACCTGCACGAGTATTTGATAGTGAAGAAGATGCAATTGAAGAAATATATGCAGGCAATATTAAAAAAGGTGATGTGATAGTAATTCGTTATGAAGGACCTAAAGGTGGACCTGGTATGAGAGAAATGTTAGCTCCCACATCAGCAATAGCTGGAATGGGACTTGATAAGGATGTAGCATTATTAACTGATGGTCGTTTCTCAGGTGCAACTCGTGGTGCATCAATTGGTCATATCTCACCAGAAGCCATGGATGGTGGACCTATTGGATTAGTGAAAGAGGGAGATATAATTGCCATTAACATTACAGAGGGTACATTGGATATTAAAGTCAGTGAAGAAGAATTGAAAATAAGAAAGCAAAGTTTTGTTCCAAATGAACCAAAAATAAAAACAGGTTATCTAGGAAGATATGCAAGAATGGTAACTTCCGCTAATACAGGTGCCATATTAAAATAGGAGAGAAATCATGAAATTAACAGGATCACAAATATTTATTGAATGCTTAAAAGAACTTAAAGTAGATACTATCTTCGGATATCCAGGTGGTGCAGTTCTTAATCTATATGATGAAATTTATAAAAGTAAAGACGATATTAGACATATTTTAACTTCTCATGAACAAGGGGCTGCTCATGCGGCTGATGGTTATGCTAGAGCTACTGGGAAAGTTGGAGTTTGTATTGCAACGTCAGGTCCAGGAGCGACTAACCTAGTAACAGGTATAGCAACTGCATATATGGATTCAGTTCCCATGGTTGCTTTTACTGGGCAGGTAGGAACAAATTTATTAGGGAAAGACTCATTTCAAGAAATTGATATTACAGGAATTACTATACCCATAACAAAACATAATTATATTGTAAAAGATGTTACTAAATTGGCTGATATAATTAGAGAAGCCTTTGCTATTGCAAGTGAAGGAAGACCAGGACCTGTATTAATTGATATATGTAAAGATGTAACTGCTGCCACGTGTGAATTTACCAAAAGTAATGAAAATGAACAGTACTATTTAAGCCAACATAAAGGAATTAACCATGATGTAGTATCAGATGAACTAATTAAAAAAGCTGCTGATATGATTAATAAAGCTGAAAAACCATTTATATTTGCAGGTGGTGGAGTGTCTATATCTAGAACACACAAACTTCTGGCTCAATTGGCACATAAAGCAAGAATTCCTGTAACTACATCAATGATGGGTCTAGGAGCATTTCCATCTACTGATCCACTTAACACAGGGTTAATTGGAATGCATGGACATAAAACTTCTAATCTAGCAGCTTCACAGTGCGATTTATTAATTGCTATTGGTGCACGATTTTCAGATCGAGTTATTAGTGATGTAAGTAAGTTTGCTAAGCAAGCTAAAGTTTTACATATTGATATAGATCCAGCAGAAATTAATAAGAACGTCCCAACAACCCTTTCACTTGTAGGTTATATGGATGATATCTTAAAAAGATTAATTGAAAAAATTGAGAATAAAGAAGAAACAGAGTGGGTTGAAAAAATAAAAATGTGGAAAGTGAAATATCCACTAGCATATATTGAAGATGGAAATGTTAAGCCACAAGCGGTTATAAAGAGTTTCTTAAAACAAACTGATGGAGAAGCCTTAATTGTAACGGAAGTAGGACAGAACCAATTGTGGGCTGCTCAGTGGTATAAATACAAGTACCCAAGACAATATATTTCGTCTGGTGGGTTAGGTACAATGGGATATGGCTTTGGTGCTGCTATTGGTGCTAAAATTGGATGTCCTGATAGAGTAGTAATTAATTTTGCAGGGGATGGAAGTTTTAGAATGAATCTTCAAGAAATTGCAACTGCTCTAAGACATAATATTCCTGTCATAATAGCCATTTTAAATAATAGTGTTTTAGGTATGGTTAGGCAATGGCAGGATCTATTCTATGATAAACGTTTTTCACATACCACATTAGAAGAAACACTTGATTATGCAGCTATTGCTAAAGCTTTTGGTGCAACTGGAATAACTGTTACTAAACCTGAGCAAGTTGATGAAGCTGTTAGGCAAGCGTTAGCTGTAAAAAATGGTCCTGTAATAATAGATTTTAAGATTGATAAAGATGAAATGGTTTACCCAATTGTTCCACCTGGAGCATCAATTGATAAGTTAATAACAGAATAGATATGAAGAAGTGAAAAATAGTTTAAAAAGGTGTGATTATTTCTTGACACCCATATATGGCTATGTTACTATGTACAAGGTCGTAAAAAACGACTGGAAAAATACTAAAAATTGTCTTGACATAACTCGTAAAAAAATGATAAGATGATTGAGCGCATTTTTGACAAAAGCGCACTGAACCTTGAAAATTAAACAGTACACTTTAAAAGTGTAGATCCCGTTAATTTTAATTAACAAATAACAATAAAGTAAATTTTGGAACACAAACAGAAAAACACATGAACCGTTCAGC
>JAUUZV010000026.1 GCA_030592085.1 Clostridia bacterium
GGTCATGGAGGCAGTATAATGATGGGTAGTGACTTCCTAGAAGGTTTTGATGGGTGTTTAACAGGTGAAGGGCAAAAAGAACTATCAGCTGATGTAATAGGTGTTCAACATGGATGTGCTCCCACACTATGGACAATGCATCGTAGAAAACAAGTGGATTTTAGATCAACAGGTGCAATGGCTACAATTATTAAAGAGGGAATTACTCCACATATTGGATTAGGTATAATGGGACAGTCAGTTATAGCATCCCATGATTTAGCACACACACCACATTATTTAGCATTATGGCAAATGTTAAAAGCTTTCCCAGTAAATAAAGCAACATATTATAATTATCTAAGTAAAAAAGTAATTAATATTGACCATGAAGAGATTACATATAGCTTATATGTTACAAATGAAAAACAAGTTCTTTTAATAATTGCTAATAGAGGAGGAGAGTTATCAGAAAAAGCATATGCTGTATCAACAACTATACAACTAGATATTAATTTATTAAAACTACCTTCAACCATGAATTGTTGGTCTATTAAAGGAAATACTTATGAAACCGTAAGGATTGTAGAAGAGCAACCATTAATTAACGGACAATTAACAGTACAAGAAATTGGTATACATGAATTTATGGGATTTATTTTTACAGTTGATAAACCTCTTAAAGAATTACTTGAATTACAAGTGCATTTAGAAAACAGATTTAAGCGTTTAACTACTATTAATGAAAAGAAAATAAAACGATTAATAGAACAAGATAAGTTGATTAATGAATTTACAAAAGGGCATAACAAAACATCCATAGACCCTGACCAATTAATTAAAGATAGAGGAGCAGAGTAAAATTATCTTTAAAAAAGAGAATACTATATAATTAATATATGGTATAAAAAGAATATTTGATAAAGAAGAGGTAATGATGAAAAAAGCAATAAGTATTTGGTCTTTTAGTAATAAGAGTGTAATCAAAGCTATGGACTTGGCTAAAAAAGCTGGATTTGATGGAATTGAACTTGCATTGAATGAAACTGGTGAAACTAGTTTAGATAGTAGTGAACAAGAATTATTAGTAATAAAAAATCATGCAAAAGCAATTGACTTAAAAATACATAGTGTAGCAACTGGACTATATTGGACTTATTCAATGACTTCAAATGATAAAAATGAACGTGACAAGGCCATAGCTATTGCAAAAGCTCAAATAACTTTAGCAAAAACACTAGGGGCCGACAGTGTATTAATAGTTCCAGGAGCGGTGGGAGTTGATTTTGTAGATGGTAGAGAACCAATACAATATGATATTGCATATAAAAGAGCACTAACCGCGATTAAAGAATTGACACCAATTGCTGAATTATTTAAAGTAAATATTGGGATTGAAAATGTATGGAATAAGTTTTTAACTTCACCTCTTGAAATGAGGAATTTTATTGATGAAATAGATAGTCCATATGTTGGTGCATATTTTGATGTGGGAAATGTATTGATTAATGGTTATCCTGAACATTGGATTAATATTTTAGGGAAGAGAATAGTTAAAGTACATTTTAAAGATTATCTTAGATCAGCAGGTGGTTTAAGTGGTTTTGTAGATTTATTAGCAGGTGATGTGAATTGGCCTACTGTTATGAAAGCATTTAATGATATTGGATATGACGGATGGGCCACAGCTGAGATGTTACCACCATATACACATCATGCAGATCAATTAATATATAATACATATGGTTCTATGAGTAGTATTATAGATAATAAATAGTAATTTATGAATGGAGTTCTAAATGATTAAAGTAGGTTTAATTGGAGCAGGATTTATGGGTAACATGCATGCTACCTGTTATGAGGCTTTAAAAGAAGAAGGCGTAATAATTACTGCTGTTGCAGATGTAAGAAATAGTTATGCAACAAAGATTGCAAAGCAATTTGGTGCATCTATTTATGAAGATGGAATGTCATTAATTAATAAAGCTGACGTTGATGTTATAGATATTTGTTTGCCAACTTATTTACATACAGAACATGCCATAGAAGCTATGAAGAAAAATAGACATGTTTTTATTGAAAAACCAGTTTGCTTAACAAAAAGTGAAGGGGATAAATTACTTAAAGCGCAAAAGGAAACTGATAAGTTAATCATGGTAGGACAATGTATTCGTTTATGGGATGAATATGTTTATTTAAAAAATATAGTAGAGAAAAATGAATATGGAAAAGTTATTACTGCTACATTTAAAAGGATTAGTCCACTACCTACTTGGGCTTGGAACAATTGGCTCCATAAAGTTGAATTAAGTGGATCTGTTGCCCTTGATATGCACATTCACGATAGCGACTTTATAAGATATTTATTAGGAGAACCAAGTAATGTTAATGCAGTTGCATCTAGGGATAGTGAAGGGATTATTCAACAAATGTTTACAACATATGAATATCCAAATAAAGTTGTTCATGCAGAAGTTTGTTGGAATTATCCTGATTCTTTTCCATTTTGTATGGAATACCGTGTAAAATTAGAAAATGCTACTATTGTTTATGATTCTACAAAATCTCCAACATTGATTGTTTATCCAATACAAGGTGAAAGTTTTACACCAAAATTAAATCACGAATTTACTGAAAATAGTGATTTAGGTGGAAATGTTTCATCATTAGGTGGTTACTATAACGAATTAAAATATTTTACAAATAAGATAAAAGAAAAGGGTACTATAGAAGTAGCACCCCTTAACGAAGGTATAAAATCTGTTAATTTAGTATTAGATGAAATTAATAGTGCAGGTGGAGTCAAACTATAATTTTATTTATTCGCTCCATCTATTAATTAATTCATCCATTGTGGGTTCAGTTGGATCTGGTTGTAATCCTGGAATATATTTACATGCTTCATATAGTATTTCAGCATATTTACCATGTATTCCTGCTACGTGATGTATATATGGGCCTTCAACAAGTTTTCTTTCTACTTTCGGCCAATTTTTAACTTCAAACCATACATAAGTACCTCTTGTAAAAGGACCATCTACGCCTTTTCCTTCACAAGTAAATAAACTATATTTCCCATGATCACCATCAAAACGAGCAATGGTAATATCGCCACCTTTTATTTCCCATTCACATGTGCCATATGCTCCACTTGGTAGTATCCAATGACCTGCAGCTTTTGCTTTGTCTTTATCTTTTGCTAATGAATAGGGGAAGGGACCACAATGCCATAATAATTCAGCATTATCATTTTCTGGATGTCTTATGGTTACATCTGAGAAAAAGTGTGGTTTTTCATTTAACGTTGCAGCTTGAACCATAACGGCTGTTACTGCTCCACAAATATCTGTTTCACAAACACAAGGAAGTTGTTCTTCAGATAAAATTGAATTTGCAACACATGGCATAATACCTATTTCATCTTGTAATGCACTCCAACATTGAATAGCAATTGAATTACAATTATAAAAATTAGCTCTCTCTTTTAATGCACATTTTAGTGCTGCCATTTTAGAAATATCTTCTTCTTTACCATCTTTGCTAATTGAGTTTTTAATATAGTCATAGGCTTTATCATAATCGCTACCTTTATTTGTTCTTATGTTTTCAGCTTTATCAAGTAATTCTCTTAAAGGTATAGGATATGTTTCAATACCAAATTTTTCTAGTAATTCACTTTCATTGGCAATTACACTCCAAAAACTAGTGGGACGGGTTGAAATTTGTAATATTTTAATTCGCCTAAAATGTTTAACTACATTTGCTACTGCAATAAATCTATTAAATGAGTCAGCAAAATATGCTGTGTCTACTCTACAATTATTTATATATGTGAAAGGAACATTAAATCGTCTTAATACTTTACCAGTTGCAAACAATCCACATTGTGAATCACGTAATCGTAACCCTGATTCATCAGGTGATTCATCTCTAGGTCCCCATAATAATACTGGAACACCTAAGGCTTTTGCTACTTTTGTTACTAAGTCTTCTGTACCAAAATTACAATGAGGTATAAATAGAGCATCAATTTTATTATTACTGAATTTTTTTATAACTTTATCTAAATCAACACTTTCAACCAATAAACCTTCATTGGTAATATCATCAATATCAATAACGTTTATTGGAAAGTCATTTAATTTATTTTTAATAATTTCCTTATATTTCCTAGCATCTTCTGCGCTAAATAAATTTCTTCTTGTTGGACAAAATCCAAGTATTACTTGTTCCATAATCTACCCTTTCTAAACTAATCTCCCATATCCTATTATATCCATAATCTCTTCCATAATATCTGCAGCTTTTTCAATTGAATCATAAATATATTGTTTTGAATCACTTTGTTCAAAATTACCCATCTTTATTTTATCATACTTATTTACAATATTACTTGCAGCAAATTGACCTGCTTCTCTTACAATTCTAGTCCACATATTTACTCTTATTACACCATCATCTTTTATACTCATCATTTGGTCACTAGAAAGAGATGATGTCCCATGTAATACTAACATTTTTTTATTAAGTGCTTTTGTTAAATTAATTGCTCTATTGTTTAAATATTTTGCTTTTCCTATGGCACTTGATTGTTGTTCAGTACCTAAATCAGCAACAAGAAAATCAACGTTAGTTGCTTTAACAAACTTTACAGCTTTTTCAATGTAGTCTTCATTTTTAATTATTTTAATATTTCCAAGCACTGATAATTGTTCCATAATTCCTTCAATTAGTACTTCATTACCATATTTCTTTACATATTCTTTTGTTAAGGTTATACCATTTTCATCTGTAACATCTTGTGTATCAAACATAACACTTGAAAGATATTCTGTACCACTTGTAAGAGCCCATAAATCTCTAGTTGGATTAGCATGGTCCAAATGTGGTAAAACAGATACGTTTT
This sequence comes from Clostridia bacterium, assembly GCA_030592085.1. Classification (GTDB taxonomy): domain Bacteria; phylum Bacillota; class Clostridia; order DUPQ01; family DUPQ01; genus JAFGUQ01. Next base: position 4,886 of record JAUUZV010000026.1, read on the forward strand.
TATATGGTGAATCATCATGGCCACATAAAAGATTAATATGGTTCATATTTGATATAAACCCATATTTAGCATTTTTTGAATATGTAACTCTTTTGGCTTGTGGCATGTGAGGATAATTATAAGTCATTGCAATACTAATGGGAATATCACTAATTCCTTTTTTCTTAGCATATCTATCTGCAGCCAATAAAATAGCTTCACTATTCCAATGGCTTGCAGAACAAAATATTGCCATACAAGCATTTTTTTCTCTCATTAGATTAATTTTTTCATTTGATTGCTTTTTATTAATTATTAATGTCATATTATATATCTCCTATGAACCCATTACATTTTTCATTGCTTTATATGCTTTTTTATATTTTTCATATATTTCACTATATTTTTTATGATATTCATTTCTAGGATAATAAATCTTATCAGTTTTTACTAAACTGTTTGACGCTTCATCTAATGTGTCATAGATTTTAGCAGCTTTAAAACAAAGCATAGCAGCACCTAAAGAACTTGCTTCCTTAATAATTGGTCTTTCAACAGGTATTCCAAAAATATCTGCTTTCATTTGTAACCAAACATTAGATTGAGCACCACCACCTAAAGCTTTCATACCATTTGTTTTAATACCTGCTTCTTTTAAACATTCAAGATTATATTTCATTTCATATGTAATGCCTTCAAGAATTGATTGATATATATCATACTTACTAGTTTGTAATGTTAAACCAAAGATACCACCTAAAGCTTGGTTATCTAAATATGGGGTACCACTTCCCGAAAAATGAGGAAGTAAAATTAATCCAGTGGGTTCATTAGATACATGATTATCTAAAAGTTGATATTCATTTTTACCAGATTTTAATGCAATTTGCTTCTCCTCGTAACTAAAATTGTCTCTAAACCACTTTATAATTGAACCAGTCGAGCTACAATAGGCAAGTGAGATATATTTATCAGGAATTAAATATGGTTCACAGTTATAATTGTATTTCTCCATTATTTCATTTGTAATAGGTTTGTTAAAAACTGTTGTTATACATTCAGCCGTTCCCATGCCATCTACTGACATACCAGATGTAAGTGCACCACCTCCAAGGGCTGCACATCCTTGATCATGACCACCTGCAAGAACATAGGTGTTACTAGGTAAACCAAGTTCACTTTGAATATCTTTTCTAATTTTTCCAATTATTGTACCTGATTGAACAGGAGTTGATAATAACGATTCATCGATATTTGCATACTGTAAAATTTGTTTATCCCATTTCTTATTAACAACATTAAACGCCATAGTCCTAGAAGCAAGAGAATAATCAATATAAGTTTCACCTGTAAGTAGATAACTTATATAATCCTCATATAAAAGGAATTTCCATGTTTTTTTAAATGACTCTTTATTGTTCTTCTTTATCCACATAATTTTAGGTAAAGTATACATTTTATGAGGGGAGAGACCAGCTTTTTCCATAATATCTTTATTACTTATGTTTTCTAATAATTCAACTATCTCATCTTCACCTCTGCTGTCAATGTATAACATGCTATTACTAAGAACATTACCATTAAGATCAATTTGAACACAAGCTTCACCCATAGATGATATGGCAATATATGCATAGTCAGTTGTACCTGCTTTTTTAACAGCGTCATTTATAACTGTGAAAACTGCTTTTCTTACAATGTTAGGGTCTAATTCATAATATCCTTTTTGAGGCATTAGTATATTATATCCTTGATATGAATAAGCTAAAGTATTACCACTTTCATTAAAAATAGTACATTTTGTTCCATTCGTTCCTACATCAATCCCAATTAAAAACATATTATCCCTTTCAAAACTATAAATTAACAATATAATTGTAAAATATTTGAAGTCCATATGCAATGAAAACCTAATACTTAGGTTTTCATTAACGTTTATATTAATAATAAATTTTGGCAAATATGGTTAAATACCTTTTTAGTTGACAGATTTTCATCATAGTACTAAAGTGTAGTATAGAGTTTGTTATTTGATTGGAGAAGTTATTATGGAAAACAGAAATAATATATATGAGGAAATTATTAAATTAAATACAAACTTTTTAATAACAATTAATAATAGTGAACATCAAGAGTTTCCTAATATTACTGAAAACTATCTTAGCGAATTAAAAGAAATATTAGGTTTTGATTATATTGTTATTTTACAACCACTTCTACTAACTAGTATGCTAGAAAATTTATGTTGTACAAAAAGTGTTGATGAAAAAAAGAGTCTTTTTAAATTAATTTCAGGTGTAAATGTTAAAAAAAGAACAGATATATTAAATAGCATAGAAAAAAATGTAGAATACTGCTCAACTACAAAAAAAACATTTCCTCTTTTTAATGAATTAATCTATAAGCAGGTAATTACTTATCCAATAATAAATACATATAAATTTAATACAATTAATGGTGGGATCTTCTTTTTAAATAAAACTGTAAAATTCGACTTAACTGATGAAATGGCAGAAATTATTACAATAGTTTCTGAGAGTATTACGGTAGCATATAATAGTTACAGAAAAAACCAATTATTTAATTCTCATTATAGTATTCTTCAAAATACTAACATCTCATCTAATAATGCAATTTGTATTTATTCTTATGATGGATTTGTTGTTTTTGTAAATAATCCTTTTTTAAGTTTGATTGGGAAAAGTGAATCTGAGGTATTAGGATACAAAATTTTAGATATTATTAACTTGAAAAACCACAATGAATTAAAAGATTTTAATAGTGTAAGTGATGTACCTAATCCTAAAATTATTGTTGATAGAGAAGCGATGTATGTTGAATTAATTAAACCAAATGAAGAAAATACTATACTTAGAAAATATTATAAACCAATATCTCTTGAAGAAAAATGGTATAGAATGATTATATTAGAAGATATGTCAAAAGAATTAGAAAACATTGATACTATTGAACTTTCAAGTTTTATTGATTCACTAACTGGTCTTAAAAATCGAAACTATTTCCAAAAAAATATTGATAATATATTTTTAAGAGAAAAATTACCAGTGGCAACCATAGTAGGTGATGTTAATGGATTAAAATTAATGAATGATATATTTGGTCATGATTATGGTGATTTAATGTTGAAAAAAATTGCTAAAGTTTTATTAGAAAATTGTAAAGATGGTGAAGTATATAGAGTAGGTGGAGATGAGTTTTATATATTCTTAAATAATACAAGTGAAGAGGCCATTGAAAGAACTATTAAAAAAATAAATAGTGATTGTAAGAAAATGTTTGAGAAACTTAATTTTATTGGTATTTCTCTTGGGTATGAAATAACTAATAATGAAAAAGAAAAAATTGAAACTTCAATTAGAAAAGCTGAAACTGAAATGTATTATACAAAATCACTTTCATCAGAAGCTATTAAAAAAGAGTCAATTGAAAGCTTGAAAAAAATGTATTTAGAAAAGTATACAAAGGAACATGAAAGAGTTTCAAGAATGATTTTAATAGCAAAAGGATTTTCACCATATTTATCACTTAGAGAATCAGAGACAAGGGATGTATGTAATGCACTTGAACTTATTGATATTGGAAAAGTTTCAATTGAGCATTTTCTAACAAACACTAATCTTATAAACTTAGATGATGAATTTGAAAACATGAAAAAACATTGTAGAATTGGTTATAAAATTGCTTCTCTATCTTATGAAACATCACATCTAGCACGTTTGATTTTAAATCATCATGAGAATTGGGATGGATCTGGATTTCCTCAAGGTGTTAAAGGGAAAGCTATACCATTTTTAACTCGTATTATTAGAATTATTGAATATTATGATAATCTTACTAGTAATAATGCTAATTTTGAATGTGAACAGATAGTAAATGAAATAGATAGTAAAAAAGGAAAGTTATTTGACCCAACTATTACTAGCGCATTTATTAAGTATATCTTAGAACAAAAAAAGTAAAAAAGTTATAGTTACTCACTTCTTCTCTTTTCAACTGGAACCATTGGTTCAAATGTTTTATGTGGTTCATCTTGATACCAATAAGCAACAGAACTATAATCATTACCTTGATCATTTGCATGACCATGTTCAATTGAAACACGAATGTTTTTTGTAAATGGGATAGGATCTAAAATATGATATCTATATACACATACTTTTCCCTCATCATGATGCCTATTAGTGTGATCATCTACCTCTGACCAAGGTTGGCCACAATATAAATGGCTTGTCTTTTGCATACCCCATGCATGGGAAAAATAATCTTCAGATCCTGTCCCGTGTAAATCAGGTGGCCAAGAATTAATATCATCTCTGTCAATAAAAATCATGTCATCGCCTTCGCCCCACCAACAACCACCTAGGTTATTAATACTAAAGTTAGTTCCAATGTAATGACCTTTACCAGTGGCTTCTAAAATAACATAATTATCTTTATCAGATAAGTTTTTTTCGTCACTAATTACTGGTGTAAGGGGATTAATACGTTTAAATTGTGCATGTAAGTACAAAGTATCATCAGGTAAACTATTGTGTTTTTCATAATCAATATAAAAATACATTGAAATACTTTGTTTTTGTTCGTTTTTTACTACAATTTTTGCATTTTTAAAAAATGGCATGGGTAACCAACAATTCATGGCAACTCGCGGATTAGTTTGTCCTTCTACAGCTTCATTACAAGTTGTACTAAAAATCGCACATTGATATGTATAAGCTTTTCCATGACCTAATCCAAAAAAGTCTCCAATGGGACATTCAATTGAAGGAAACTCTTCATTATCCCAATATACTTTTATTAATGTATTTCTTAGTGCATGTATATCAAAGTTTCTATCATCTTCAGGTCCCCAAGGTCCAAAGATAGTACACCAAATGTGCTTAATTTTACCAGGTCCATCAATATTAGCAATAACTTTTTCTTCAAATCCCTTTACTGATATAGAGTCAGCATTACCACCTGTTTTATCATAACTACTAACGCGTTTTGCTTTAAAGCTTTTTAAAGTTGTTAGATTATCTAATGAAGTGAAATCCATGATTTATCTCCTTTTTTTTTAGTATAGCATAAAAAAATTGCTACTAGGAAATATATTTGATAAACTGAAAACATTATAAATTTGATAAAGAGGTAAAATGATATGAAACTAGGTTATACAATATATATGAACAAAAAAACACCTAAAATCATTAAAAAAATAATGGAAACTAGGTGGCAAATTATTTCAGCTATTGTTGAGCATAAAAAGCGAAAAGATCATAAAGATCATATTTTTTCAATACCTTTTAATCAAGATATAATGGCTAAATTTTATCTACCTTTAAAAGGTGAGGTAATAGAACAACATTTAATAGTTGCAAATAAGTTCTTTGAGTATGAGAATTTAAGAATTATACAAGATTATTTACCGAAACAATGTACTATAATTGATGTTGGAGCTAATATAGGAAATCACACTATCTTTTTTTCATTACTAAATAGGGACAATGAAATATATGCTTTTGAACCACATCATATTAATTATGATATTTTATTAAAAAATTTAGAACTTAATAATTTAGTTAATGTTAAAACATACCCTTTAGCTGTTGGAAATCAAACTGGTAAAGGAAACCTTATAGAGTTACCCAATAAAAACCTAAGTGATACCATGGTTGAATATGATAATGATGGGGAAATATCTTTTACATCGCTAGATGAATTTATACAAAGGGAGAAATTAGGAAAAATTGATTTAGTAAAAATTGATGTTGAAGGATTTGAAGAAAATGTTATTAAAGGTATGTTACAGCTAGCAAAAAAATATGACCCAATTTATTGGATTGAAATATGGGATGATAATATTGAGAATGTTTTTAATTTATTGAAAGAAAATAACTTTGTAGAAATAAAAAATGACGAGTTTAATGAAATTGATAATTACTTGTTTAAAAAAAGCCCAGGATTAAAATCCTAGGCTTATATTTAACTGTTATTTTTAGTTTTATAAACTATTAATTATAGTTTTAATATCATCAAAGATGAGAGAAAAACTAAGTCCAATTTGAATGAATGCAAATATGGAACCTGCAAGGAATACTAAGAAAAGAATAATAATTGCCCACGCATAGTTTTTCTTATTAACATTTTTATTTTTACTAAATGCCCATACAAGCACCACGATAACATTGACTATTGGAATTGACATAAGAATAAATATCCATATAAAACCAAAAATACCAATTGGTTTAACTAATGAAACATCTTTTACCTTTTCTGTTTTTTCAACAACTTTTACAGGTTCTACAGGTTTTACTGGTTCTTTTACTGTTTCAACTTCATCTGTAACCACAACTTCTTCATTGACTTCTGTCTCTTCGACTACTTCGGGTTCATCAACCTCTTCAGTTGCTTTGGGTTCACTAATTTCTTCTACTTCTTGGATATCATCGAATATACTTTTTGTTTCAACAACAACAGCTTGACCACAACCATCACAGAATTTTGAGTCTTCTTTTATTTCTTTACCACATTTAGTGCAAACCATAATAATCTCCTTTAAATTTTATTTATTGTATGATTATATCAGATTATGAAGTTAGTTTATAGTTATAACATAGTAAGAAAATATATATGATAATTGAAAAGTTTGCTTTATTTCTAAGAAAAATACATCAAAAGTGGAAAAATTAGTTATATTGATATATATCTATTAATTAAAATACTGTAAAATATAGATAGAATAAGGTGATATATTATGAAATTAAAAAAATTACTTGGAGTAGATTTGCTACCTAAAGATTTTAGTAAAGAGCAAGTTAACACACTTTCTTTAGCAATTCATAAAATTAGTATAAAAAGAGCAAGCGCAGTTATTTTATTTATGATTGTATTTGAACTAGTTTTAATTACAATCTACGACTTACCTCGCTTAAATATGGGGGGAAGTGAAGCAAGTGCAATTTTACCATATTTTATTCTTCATATTACTATTATGCTTATATCTATTGTTAGTATTATACTTCTTAGATATATTCAAAACAAAATGAACGATGAGCAGAAAATTAAAGCATATGATTACTTAACACCGATTATCTCAGGATTAATTATGATTTGTTTGGCCATTATTTGTGCTCTTGACCAGAGAACATCTGGATCAATTGGAGTATATGCAATTAATACTGTTATTGTAGGAATATTGATATTATTAAAACCACCTAGAAATATAATTGTATTTTCCATACCATATTCAATATTTTTAGCTGGTTTACTTATTTTTCAAACTGATCAAAGTTTATTAATTAATAATCTTATTAATGGTTCAATATTTTTTATATGTATATTGTTAGCATCATCATTTTTTTATTATAATACATACAATAGTATTCTAAGAGGAATTCTATTAGAAGAGGCTAATAATAAACTTGAAAAACTATCTAATATTGATCCACTTACAAATTTATATAATAGACGATATCTAGATATGATTATAATTAGAGAATTAAACTATATGAAGCGGTATAAAGAAACTAGTGTAATTTTGTTACTTGATATTGATGACTTTAAAAAAGTTAATGATACTCATGGTCATCCTGTAGGTGATGTAGTTTTAAAAGAGGTTGCAACTATATTAAGTGAGTGCATAAGAGAATCTGATCTACCAATTAGATGGGGTGGTGAAGAATTCATGTTATTAATGTTCAAATGTAATGTGGACCAGATTTTACCAGTTGCTAACCGTATTTTAGAAAATGTTAGAGAGTATACATTTGCAAAAGAACAAAATCTAAATATTAAAGTAACAATAAGCATTGGTGTGAGTCAAATAAATGGTTATACACAAGAGGACTTTCAAAAATCATATGAAAAAGCTGATGAAGCATTATACTTAGCAAAAAATAGTGGGAAAGACCAAGTAAAATTTTAATTATTTTTTAGGTTCATATGAATAAGTTGCTTTATAAGTTGTTGATGAACCATTTCGTCTTACAATAACACCATACCTAGTATCTCTTAGTGATTTTGTATAACTATTAACAACAAATACTTCTGTACCCAACAACCCTTCCATGGATAGAGTTATAGTTTTATCATCTAGTTCAAATGATACTTTCCAATCGTCATCACCACTAAACTTTTTTATATCCATTAAATGTTTGTAACCATCATTTTCACCAATTTTATCAACTTTTTCATAGTCATAAGCAAATGTAATGTCACCTTTACAATAAAAAGCCCAATCGATTACATATTCACCCCAACAATTAACAAAGAAATTATCAACTACGTGATTTTCATATGCTTGTAATTCACGTGTGAAATCAACTGCTTCATAAATTCCTTTTGCTTTTGTACGTATATATGCATCTTCTTTTCTAAATTCCTCTACAACACCTAATGGTAAGTACATTTCAAAGTGATCCTTTTTATCTATAACAACTGTATTATGGGCAATGGTTCTTCGTTGCCATTCTACAAATAAAGATGAAGCGTAACCACCATTTCCTATATCACAAGAAACCACATCACCTGCAAATGCTAATTCTATATTCATAGTATCAGGATGTCTATGTAAGTCAGTTAGAACACCGTGTTTTATAAATACCTCTGAATTACCTTTACGTAACATGGCTGTATGTGAGGTAGGGTTATTAATACTTTTATATCGTCTAATTTCTCTTTTATTTGTAAAATGATTAAATAATAATCGTGTTAATGAAGAAACAGTATTTTCTTCATGATAAAAAGATGAACAAACTTCGTTAAAAAGATCATTATCAAAAATCACAGAAGCATATTCATATTGTGTTTTATATCTATTAATATTTAAAGAAGGACTTGTATCATTTGGATTAGGTAATGTTTTATCAGCAAACATCATTTTAATTGGGTATTCAAACATTTTTTCCACAGTATCATAGATATAGTCAATTTTTGGGATATCAACTTGTTGTCGCTTGCATAAGTATAGTAGATAACAAATTGGTGTTAATGTATAAAAATGATAACCAGTTGACCCTTCATACCACATTCCCTCTTTAGTTACTCCACGCTCTAATTGGTCTACTAAACCATAAATATCGTATAAACCTCGTCTAATATGCTCTTCTTCATTAAAAAACACTCCAATCATAGATTGGGCACATTTAATCCATACAGGAATGTTATAAATCCTATTTGCAAAAAAATCATACATTTCAGCTTGTTTTTTAAATAGATTATCATAATATTTTTTTAATTCATCTTTAGTAAATTCATCTTTTATAATATCTAAACCTAGTAAAATAGTCATGGTTCCAACAGCATCATCTAAATGCTGACTTTGTATTTTACCTTCAAATCGTTTAGCAGGAGGTTCACAAATAAAATCATCATAATTATTAGCATAAAAATTTAATACTTTTTTAATATGATTAATATATTTTTCATCTTTAGTATGTTTATAAATAATAGCTGCATTATATATACTAGTATTTACATAACCTCTATAAATGTTATACCAAACCTTATTAAGTAATTCACTTTTATTTACTTTGCCACAATTAGAACATACATGATCATTTTGTTTATCAATATCAAAAAGTAATGAACTTTGACAATCACTACAATTATAATGATGACCCCAAGCTGCTATTCTAGAGGAATCATCATAATAATTTAAAATAAGATGATCTAATTTTTCTTTAGTTGTTTTATATAATTTACTTGCCCAATTTACATTCTCAATTTTATATTTTACATTTTCCCAATTAATGATATCTATCATGTTACTACCTCGTTTCATAGTTAAATAATTGCATTTACTCAATAATAACATAAATTTTTACTTTACAAATATATTTATTGTACATACAATGTATTGATAAGTTTAGTTAGTTAGAGTATCATTTCTTTGACACCTAACCCACTAATAGAATGCTTTAAACTCCTAGAATAGCTTATGAATTTAATAAATGCTGTAGTTCTACAATGTACATATATTTAATTAGTTTTTGTACAATTTAGAATATTTAAAAATTAAAATTAATATCTAATATCTTACCTATCTTTTCTAAAATATCATCATAGTAATTAATAAGTAAGGATTTTCACTATAATTACAGCACATAGATTCTTTTAGTGAGTTAATAACTTTTCCTATTGAATATTAATTATTTGCTTTCATTTAAATAAGCTTCAATCTTGTTATGCAACAAAACAAGATAGAAAATATCCTTCAATATGTTTTATTTATTTCTATAAAAAGAACCCTGCACTAGGATATGAGCTAATTAGATACTTTTTTCAGGTGTCAAACTTTAGAAAAGAATTTTATATATGCTAATTAATTTAATTGTAATAAAGATATAATTGAAAGAATTAACTAAAAAGACGTTTTTTAAAAACAAGTATTTCTTGACAATATTTCATAATTGTTATATAAATATAGTAGGGAGACCAATGATTTTAATTTAATAGAAATGATGTGAAGCTACTTACCAGAACTTATATATGCATATATTTAATTATAAGGAAGGAGAGAACGTTATGAAAAAGAAAGTATTAATTATCTTATTTGCAATTATTATATTTGCATCTTCAACAGTTTTTGCTACAGATTATTGTCCAATTTGCTCAAGTTCTAATACATTTAGATTTTGTGATGGTATTGACCAGATATTCCTTGATCATGATCATCCTGTTACTTATCAAAACAAGACATATGATTGTGATGTATATGAACATATTGGCAGAACCAATGTTCAATGTGATAGCTGTGGTTATGACTACACAGTTTCTACACATTTATGTATTGTGGAACATATGATTACTCAGTGTCCATCAGCTGGACAAAACAGTGTTTGCCCATACTAAAAAAAGTGCAAGTGCCCATATAGGGCACTTTGCATTTGAGAATGAAAGGAGAATCATGAAAAAAAAAGTAATAGCAGTGATAATCACATACTTATTATTTCTTCTCATAAGTTGTGATAATACGATGGATACAAGCGTAGTACTTGAAAATCCTAATAATATTGAAGAGTTTTCAATAATCAAATTTTATGATGATATAGGTTACTATTCAAAAGAAATTCAATGGGAAAGTTATATTGAGGACAAGTTTAATATATCAATAGATTTAATTTACTTAAATTATAACGATGAAAACTTATATAGCATGATTCCCAATTCAGGTATTATTTATTTTGAAAGTTTAACTCAATTAAATGAGTTTATTGATAAAGATTTACTAGTAGAATTAAATGGGTACGGTTTAGAATCAATTTTTAACAAAAGTGAATTAGGAACATATTCCAGGAAAGATGCTATTTATGGAATACCAGTTAGTAAGTTTTACGAATACTACTCTAGATTTTATGTTGATAGTAAAGTTGAAAACGCTTCAGTGGAAAATATAGATAATGTTAATACTTTTTTTGAAGTAATGAATACATTATGTAATGCTGAATCAAATGGAAATTCAACTGCAGCGATAGGGTTAAATATAAAAACTGCGCATATGCAATTATATGATTTTTCACGTGCTTTTGGCTGTTATTTTGGTACTCAAAATCAAAATATAGGAAATGCACTGTCATATAATCCTATTTCAAACAGTTTTGAAGATTGTGTATACTCTGATAATATATATGAATATATTAGTTATTTGCAACTAATGAAAGACCAAGGGATACTAGTTCTAGATGAAACCATATGGCATGACTATGATGAACATTACCCATATATAACATTTTGGGCAAGTGTAGTGTCAAACATTAATAATGAAAAATTAATTCTTGGCTCTAATTATCTTTTGGGTAATAATAACAATAATCTCTATGAAATAAAGAACTATGTAAATTCATTTGGGATTCTAAAAAATACGAGTAATATTGAACAATATATTAATTTAATAACAGATAAACCAAATACTGATGATAATTTCTATTTATCATTATTTTGGGGAATTCAAGATGTTGACTATAAAATATACGAGAATTATTTAGTTAAGTATCATCTTGAAGATGAAGCCGTTGGGATTACTTCGTTAAACAATACTCCAATGTATTTTTCAAAGAAAGAATTTGATGAGGAAGAAATAATTGAGATGAGAGAAATAGCTGAACAAAGAAATGTTTTGTTTTATAAATATATTGAAAATTTAAATCAAGACTATATGTATTCTTTACCATATATAAATAGTGAAGA
>JAUUZV010000031.1 GCA_030592085.1 Clostridia bacterium
ATCCAACTTCGCCATCTTCTAATTGTAAAGCAGTTGCTAAACCAGCATAAAAGCCAGCTTCTTGCTCTGCAAAGAAGATTGATACAGTATTTTCAGCTACAACTGGAGCCCAGTCGCCTACATGAGGATATCCATCTAGTAAGACAAACTTAGCATCAGGATATTTTGTTTGTGCTTCGAAAATAGTTGTTTCAAATTTGTAACCAGGTGTTACGATGAATTTAAATCCAGCGTCATATAGGTTTCCAATTTCTGTTAGGTATTCAGCTTGTGTTGTTCCATCAGGTTTTAAATATTTAGTTTCTAAACCAAAATCGTCAGCAGCTAGCAAAACGCCTTCCCATGTTCCTTGATTAAATGATTTGTCATCAATCGTACCAGCATCAGTTACCATACCAACTTTAAAATCAGTATTGTCACCAAATTCAACAGTAGGTGCAGCAGTTGGAGTCGGAGTAGCAGTAGGATCTTCTGTTGTATCTCCACCTGAACAACCGGCTAATAATGCCATAACTAACATCAATGATAAGATGATTGATAATGTTTTTTTCATTTATGTGTCCCCCTTGTTTTTATTTTACTAAATTATTATACCATATATTTAGTATAATTAAACAACCTGTGAAAAAAATATTAAGTTAGAAAAAATAATCAATTTCACAATTAATTGAGTAGTCAATTAATTTTTCGATATCATATCCACCTAGGTAGAATTGATACATCTTTTCATATTGAACATCATTTGCACCACCTGTGTAATAGCCAGATGGATATAAGTTTCTTAGGCCAGTAAAATAGAATTTATATAACTGATATCGCTTAGCATAAACACCAGTTGAATCATTAGTAACCATAGAACTAACTTCATTTAAGAATCCAATTGTTGCAGTAGCATTGGATGTCCTTTCAATAACAGGTACTAAGTTACGATAACAGATTTCTTGTCGTAAAATACTATAAAAAATAGCATCAAAATTTTCTTTTACTGATTCATCAAAATAATAATGAGGTTGAATAAGAATAATATCAAATATTGGAGTAGTATTTGCTACAAAACCTAACTTCTTTATTACTTCAGCAGCATTTTCACCATAGCCATAATATGGAATCCACATTAATTGTTTATCTAAGTATTCATGAACCCTAAAAGATAAATCATTCATAAATGAAAGTGAATAATTATCATAGATATTTTGATAATCAACTTCACCAATAACAGCTTCTGTATTTAAGTAAACTCCTTTAATATTATTTTCCCAAATAATAGGAAAACTTTTTTCTATTTCTAATATGTAATCATATACTTTATCTAATGCTGTATCAAAATAATAAGGATGTGTCATAGATGTCATATGGGGAGTAGCAATCCAAATATTGGCATCAGGAATTTCTTGTGTAATCCTTAACATTGTATAGAAAGTGCGAGGAATTAATTTAGTAATATAATTATCTTTAGAATGATCAAAGTCATCTAAACTAACAATTATATAATCTGTGATTCCACTTCTTTTCATTTCAAGAAAATCACCTTGGTCATAGTTGTGATCCATATAAATTAGTACAAAGTGAGAGATAGGTTCTTTAAAACTAGCAAATGTTGTAGGCGAAAATAAATTACCTACTACAATGACTACTATTAAAATTATATAACCAAGTTTTTTCATAAATACATCATACAATAAAAAAGAACTGATTGACACATGGTATTTAGTTATCTATTATAATAGTTATATTATATAAATAGTTAAGGGGTGTTTTTTATGAATGATGAAAAAAATATGACTTTCTTACGATTAGTTAGACAGAATTCAAGGGGTATAAAACGAGAAATATTTAAAAAAATGAATACAGAAGATTTTTCTCATTCGCAGATTAATCTAATTTTACACTTAAATGGCGATAAAAAGAGACCAATAAGCCTATTATCTAAAATTGTACAAGTTCAAAAAAGTAATATGACCACATTAATAGATTCATTAGAAAAAGAAAATATTGTTATTAGAAGTCGTGATTTAAGTGATAGACGAATAATACATTTAAATTTAACTAAAAAAGGGATTATAGTCAAAAATAAATTATTAGCAGAGTACCAACAACACTTAAGTGTTATATTAAATGATGTATCAGAGCAAGAATTAGATGAAGCAATTAAAAGTTTACTAGTGATAAAAGAAAAAATTTGGGGGGAATATGTTTAGAAGGAATGCAAGTAAACATGATGAAAATCTACAGCGAGGGTTAGGTTTAATAAAAGAATTTTTATCAAAGAATTATATGAAATACATATATGGTTTGTTAGCAATAATTGTTGCAGATCTATGTACCATATTAACTCCAATATTATCAGGTAGAATAGTAGATGGGATTGTAGATACTGTTAATGGAACAGACAACTTAACATCAAGACGATTACTAATATTGTGTAGTATATTTATTGGAATAGCTATGATTAAGATGTTAGCTAATTTTTTTACTAGACTATTTGTTTTAGGTGCAAGCTTTATTTTGGATTTTGGAACTAGAAGTGCCATGTTTAGTAAATTATTAGAATTAACAATGAATTATTATAACAAAAAATCATCAGGTGAAATCATGGCTTTATCAACAAATGATTTAAGTGCTGTAACAAGGGCAATGGGCATGGGTATTATGCATGTTATAAACACTATAATATTATTAATTTTTAGCGTTGCATATTTAGCAATTAAGCTTAATGTTGGATTAACATTAGCAGTTTTTATACCATTTCCATTTCTAATTATTATAATATCTCAATTTGGTAAGTTTATACATAAACGTTTTAAAAAGGTGCAAGAATCTTTTGCAAGCCTAACTGGTAAAACTGAAGAAACGATAGGTGGAATAAGAGTAGTTAAATCTTTTGTTCAAGAAGAACATGAAATAGCTAATTTTGAAAAATTTAATGAAGAAAATTATCAAGCTAACGTTGCACTAGCAAAGGTTAGGGCAGTATTCCACCCTACATTGTCTTTACTATCAAATGTTACATACTTTATTTTACTAATTTTTGGTGGTCTAATTGCCATGGATGGGCAGATTTCTTTAGGAGAGTTTATTGTTGTAAATGGATTTTTAGGAATGTTAGTACGTCCAATTACTTTTATTGGAATGATTATTAATTTTCTTCAAAGAGGAAAAGTATCACTTAGTAGAATCAGTGAATTACTTTATCAAAAAACAGATATTTATGATGGTAAATTTAATGAGACAATAAAAGAAGATAAACTACCAGATAATTTACGTGGTGATATTATTATAAACAACTTATCCTTCACATATGAAGAAAAAAAGATTAAAGCACTTGATAATATATCCATTAAACTTAAGCATGGTCAGACATTAGGGGTAATTGGAGAAGTAGGAAGTGGAAAAACAACATTAGTAAATTTACTAACTCGAATATTTGATTTTGAAGAAAATCAAGGGCAAATTACAATAGATGGTTATGATATTAAGGAATTACCACTACATTACTTACGTGATAATATTGGTTATGTTCCACAAGATAATTTCTTATTCTCTGATACCATATCATATAATGTTAGTTTTGCTGAAAAGCAACATTCTAAGGAAGAGATTGAAGATGCTGTGAAAAAAAGTAATGTTTATGAAAATATTATGGAATTTCCAGATAAATTTGATACATTCTTAGGAGAAAAAGGTGTTAATGTTTCAGGAGGGCAGAAACAACGACTGTGTATTGCTAGGGCATTAATCCAAAAACGTCCAATTATGATATTTGATGATTGTTTATCTGCAGTTGATGTGGAAACAGAGAAAGAAATATTAGCGAATTTGCGAGATGAACGTGAAGGGAGAACCTGTATTGTCATTGCTCATCGTATTTCAACAATTAAAGATTCAGATTTAATTGTAGTTTTAGGTGATGGCAAAATCATAGAGTCAGGTACTCATGATGAATTAGTACTACTAAATGGTGAGTATAATAAAATGCACAGACTACAATTAATGGAAGAACTTGAAGGGGGTGTTGCATCATGACTAGAATGAATAAAGGACCGGGTATGGGAAGTAGTGCTAGTCGTAGCATATCTCAAGATGAAAAACGAAAAATTGGAAAAGATTCAATGAAGCATCTACTAAAACATGCAATTCCATATTGGCCATGGTTTTTATTAGCCTTATTGTTAGTAACTATGATTACTGCTACAGTATTAGTACGACCATATCTACTTGGATTAGCTATTGATGATATTTATCTAGCCATTAGAAATCCAGAGTCAGTTTCTCAATATAAAGATCATATTATTCAATTAGGAATTATTTTTATTGCAGTGGCTGTATTACAATTTATAGTTGCTTATTTTAACACTATTATATTAAATGTTACTTCTGCAAAAATCATTAAAGCACTTAGAAGTAAGGTGTTTACTCATGTTATGTCACTACCATTTAGATATTTTGATAAAACACCAATTGGTAGTGTTGTAACTAGAATATGTAATGATACAAATGCTATTAACGAAATGTATGTTAATGTACTTGTGAATTTTTTCAGAGATATTTTTATGATGGTTGGTGTAATTATTACAATGTTTTTCCTAGATGTGAAAATGACACTAGTAGTCTTATCAGTGTTACCATTGATGGCTTTTGCTGCAATACTATTTAGGAAAAAAGCTAGAAAAATTCATACATCAATAAGAGCACGACTATCTGCTTTAAATATTTTCTTATCAGAACATATATCAGGTATGAAGATTGTTCAATTATTTAATATGCAAAAAGTAAAACAAAGCGAATTTGATGAAATAAACAAACAATACAAAAATGAAAATAGAAGTAGAATTAAATTATGGGGAATATTTAGACCATTTATGGAAGTGGTTTCAGCTATTGCCTTAGGTTTAATCATGTGGGTTGGTGGTAAAGATGTATTAACATCTACCATAAGTATAGGACTTGTTTACATGTTTATAAATTATTCAGGTAAATTCTTTCAACCTATTATGAGTTTAACTGAGATGTATAATACTACTCAAGCTTCATTAGTCTCAAGTGAACGAATTGAAGTTCTATTAAACACAAAAGCTGAGCAGAAACCAAAAGCCACAAAGAGTTTACAAAATGTAAAAGGTAAAATAGAATTTAAAAACGTTTGGTTTGCATATGATGAAGAAAATTGGATACTAAAGGATGTATCGTTTACTGTATTGCCTGGAGAAAAAATTGCCATTGTTGGAACAACAGGAGCAGGAAAAACCACAATAATCAGTTTAATTTTAGGATTTTATCGTCATCAAAAAGGAGATATATTAATTGATGGTATTTCAATTAATGATGTGAATTTAAAAGAATTACGTAATGCTATTGGAACAGTTAGACAAGATGTATTCCTTTTTAAAGGTGATATTGAAACTAATATTAAACTATATAACGATATTCCTACAGAGCAAGTTATAAAAGCTGCAAAAACAGTTAATGCTTCTAAGTTTATTAGTCAATTAGAAAATACATACAAAGAGCAAGTTAACCAGAGAGGAACCACATTCTCAGAGGGACAACGACAGTTATTATCCTTTGCAAGAGCTTTAGTTAATAATCCTAAGATTTTACTACTTGATGAAGCTACTTCAAGTGTAGATACAAACACTGAGTTATTAATTCAAGAGGGAATGTTACATATGATGGAAGGACGTACTTCAATTACTATTGCACATCGCTTGTCAACAATTGTACATTCTGATGTAATCTTATTTATACATAAGGGACGTATTAAGGAACAGGGAACACATAAAGAACTATTGAAGAAAAAAGGATATTATTACGATTTATATACAATTCAATTTTCATAAAGGGAGTATTTTTGAATCAATCTAAAGAAAAAGACCTAACAAAAGGCGAAGTGCCTCATATATTAAAAAAATTAACTATTCCAATGATTCTTGGAATTCTTGGGTTGGTTATTTTTAATTTAGTAGATACATATTTTGTGGGCAAATTAGGAACGCTTCAAATAGCTGCATTAACTTATACATTTCCAGTTGTTTTGGTTATTAATAGTATTAATCTTGGTTTAGGGATAGGAGCTGCTGCTGTAATATCTAAAGCAGTGGGAGAGAATAATAGAGAAAAGGTAATTAGATTATCAACTGATAGCATAAGTTTAGGTATTGTTGTTGCAATTATTCTTGCAGTAGTAGGCGAATTTACAATAAAACCTCTTTTTACTGCACTTGGAGCGGATGAGCAGGTAATGGTGTATATTGTGCAATATATGAGAGTATGGTATGCAGGTGTTCCATTTGTAGTTATTCCAATGATAGGGAATAATGCAATTAGAGCGTTAGGAGATACAAAAACTCCTAGTATAGTTATGTTAGTGGCTGCAATTGTTAATACAATTATGGATCCGCTATTAATATTTGGTTTAGGTCCTTTCCCAGAATTAGGTGTACAAGGGGCAGCAATAGCCACAGTAATAGCTAGATTTATTACTTTTGCTGTATCACTATATGTACTAATTATTAGAGAAAAAGTAATTGTAGTAAAAGTGATAAAAATAAAAGAAATGTTACATTCTTGGAAAGATATTCTATTTATTGGGCTACCAAATGCCATTGCTCGTGCGGTTAGGCCACTTGGAGCAGGAGTTATTACGCGAATTATTTCAGGTTTTGGCAATGTATATGTAGCAGCCTTTGGTATAGGCACTAGAATTGAGTATTTCTCACTAGCTGTAGTTAGTGCTCTAGTTGCTGTTATTCCAGTATTTGTGGGACAAAATTTTGGTGGTAAACGAATTGATAGAATCAAAGAAGCAATACAAGTTAGCAAAAAATTTGTTATATATTATTCAATAGCAGCTTATATAATGTTATTTTTAATTGCCAGACCACTTGCTACACTTTTTTCAAAAGAAGCGGTTGTAATCGAAAATGTGGTGTTGTATATAAGGGTTGTTCCATTAGCATATGGATTCCAGGGAATTTTAATGATTATTAATGGTGCACTTAATGCCATAAGAAAACCAATAAAAGCAGCTTTATTAAATATAATACAAATGTTAGGAGTGTATGTTCCACTTGCATATTTTTTATCAAAACCATTTGGCATGGTAGGAATTTTTATTAGCCTAGTAATCTCATATGTCATTTTAGGGACTATTTCCATAGGTATATTTAATAAGGAAATAAATACCTTATAATTTATCTTCTGTTTCTACTTTAGGGAAAATATGTTTCATTCCATTGTAATGATATAGAACTCCTATTAAAACATAAATTAATTGAAGATACTCAAAATTCATTCCAAGAGATAAAATAATTGTTATCATAAGAAGTGGTAATGTTGATGCAAAACATGCAACCATATAACCATCTCGTAATTTAAGTTTAGGGATTTTTCTAAACCTAGCGATTGAATTACCAAATAATCCAATTATTAATGCACCAATTTGAATTAAAAATATGAAAAAGAATATTAGAAGAGCTACTGTGAAAATATTTGTGTATTTTAATATTGATAAATATGTTATTAAAACGCTTTTATCAATGGTGGTTTCAGGAATAAATTCAGTGATATCTTGATATGAGTAAGCTAAATCTATAGTATCTATTCTAAGATATAATTGATCTTTTTCTATTAATATTAATGAAGAATAATCACGATAATTAGCTTCATTAACAACACCACTATCATCAATCATAATTAAAAAACCTTTATCGGCCTCATCATAGATTGTATATGGACTAGTACCGTCAACTATGAGTTGATTATCTTCAATAACGAAATCAGGACAATTACTTTCAAATACTTCATAAACTTGATCATATGATTGTGCATTTGAAAATCCCACTGGAAGATAAATTATTAATCCTAATAAAAATGAAAGAATAGTAAGGTATAAAAAACCCTTCCATTTCTTCATTGTGTAAATTTCTTTGTAATAGTTAAAATCATATAGAGATTTAATAAAACTCTTTAATAAGTACATAATAAAATCCTTTCAAACTATTTGCTATTATACAGTAAATTTACATAAATAAAAATAAAATTATGATATAATTAAGACTATGAAAAAAGGAAAATTTATTCTTAAAGCTGATTATAAACCATGTGGTGATCAGCCAATGGCTATTGAACAACTAGTAAGTGGAATTAATGAAGGTAATCGTTTTCAAACACTATTAGGAGTTACAGGCTCTGGTAAAACTTTTACAATGGCTAATATTATTGAAAAAGTACAGCGCCCTACAATTGTATTAGCTCATAATAAAACCCTTGCAGCCCAGCTTTGTAGTGAATTTAAAGAATTTTTTCCTGATAGTTGTGTTGAATACTTTGTTAGTTACTTTGATTACTATCAACCAGAAGCATATATACCATCAACAGATACGTATATTGAAAAAGATTCCTCATTAAATGAAGAGATTGATCAATTACGTCATTCAGCCACAGCAGCTCTTTTTGAGCGACGTGATGTTATAATTGTAGCATCTATATCGTGTATTTACGGACTAGGTGATCCAAAAGATTATAAAGAATTAATGGTTTCTGTAAGAGTGGGAATGGAAAAAGAACGTGATGAGATTATACGTCACTTAATTGACATTCAATATACTAGAAATGAATATGATTTTAAAAGAGGAACTTTTAGAGTTAGAGGAGATGTTCTAGAAATTATCCCAAGCTCTGAATTTAATACAGGTTATCGAATTGAGTTTTTTGGGGATGAAATTGAAAAAATAACACAAATAGATACTTTAACAGGAGAAATTTTAGGGCAACGGCAACATCTTGCAGTTTTCCCTGCATCACATTTTGCCACATCTTCAAAAAAAATGGATAAAGCAATTATTTCAATTGAGGAGGAATTAGAAGAACAATTAGCTTTCTTTAAAGAACAGGGTAAACCTCTTGAATATGAGCGTATAGAGCAGCGAACTAGATATGACCTTGAAATGATGACAAATGTAGGGTTTTGCTCAGGTATAGAAAATTATTCTAGGCATATTAATAACCGTGAAGTTGGTACTCCTCCAAAAGTTTTATTAGACTATTTTCCAGATGATTTTTTAATGTTTATTGATGAATCACACGTTACAATACCACAAGCAAGAGGAATGTATAAAGGGGATCAATCAAGGAAGAAAAGTTTAGTTGATTTTGGTTTTAGACTTCCATCTGCATATGATCACAGGCCACTATGCTTTGAAGAGTTTGAAGAACGATTAAACCAAGTGATTTATGTTTCTGCTACTCCAGCTGATTATGAAAAAGAAAAATCATCACAAATTGTTGAACAAATTATAAGACCAACTGGTCTAGTTGACCCATTAATTGATATTCGTCCTGTAGAAGGGCAAGTAGATGATTTAGTTGGTGAAATCAGAACTGTAGTAGCCAATGGTCATAGAATATTAGTTACTACATTAACTAAGAGAATGGCTGAAAATCTAACAGATTATATGGATAGCATGAATGTGAGAGTTAAATATCTTCACTCAGATATAGAGACTATGGAGAGAACTAAAATATTAAAACAACTTAGAATGGGAGATTTTGATGTACTTATTGGTATTAATCTTTTAAGGGAAGGTCTTGATTTACCAGAAGTAGGATTAGTAGCTATTTTAGATGCAGATAGAGAAGGTTTTTTACGTAGTGCTCGTTCACTTATTCAAATTATTGGACGAGCTGCAAGAAATGTTGAAGGAAAAGTTATAATGTATGCTGATAAAGTTACTAGATCAATGAACTTAGCTATAACTGAGACAAATAGGAGACGAGAAAAACAAGTTGAATATAATAAACGTTTCGGGATTACACCAAAATCAATAATAAAAGCAATAAGGAATTCTCTTGAGTCAATTACAAAAGATGAAAATAATGGCAAAATTCAAGTTGATATTGAAAATATTGATGAAAAAATAGTTACCATGGAAAATCAGATGAGACAAGCTGCCAATATACTTAATTTTGAAAAAGCTGCTATTTATAGAGATGAAGTAAAAAAACTAAAGGAGATTAGACATGATATATCAAAACATTGAGTTCTTTAATGTTGAACAAATTAGTGACCATCAACTAATGTCAGGAAAAGTTCTTAGGAGGTATCCTAATGAGACAATTTTAAAACTTGATAGTGACGAACTAAAAACAGGTCCTTTTGCAGCATCTTATTCAAATGAATGTGAACTACGTTTTGTAACTACAAGAAAGACATTTAAGATATATTTATCTGCTATGGAGTGTGATGGAAAAATAAACATATATCAAGGTGACTATTATTATGGTACTTATGATATAACCCATGGAAAAATTAATTGTATTGATGTTGTAATAAGTGAAAGATTATTTCAAACAGAAGAGATGGGAAAAAGTAATAGATTTAATAAATCTGTATGGCGAGTAGTTTTTCTAAAAAGATTTACAGCTATTTTTCATGGTATTGACGTAGCTAATAATCCAATTAGACCACCTAAGAAAGATGAATTACCAGAAAAAACATTTTTAATGTATGGTTCATCTATTAGTTTTGGAGCAACTTCAGGTAACTCATCTGATTTATCATTTCCACAAGTTGCAGCTAGAACTCTTGGTTATCAAGTAATGAATAAATGCATGCCAGGAAGTTGTTTTTGTGAAAAAGATGTAACAGATATGTTAGTTAAATGTAGCGATGTGGATTTTTTCTTATATGAAATAGGTGGAAATATGCGTAATCGATATTCAGTAGAAGAATTTAGTGAACGTTTTAAATATTTAATGGACGAAACAAGAAAGTTTCATCCAAACAAAATGATTATAGCAATTGATGTATTTTGGACTCTTAGATATATTCCATTTGAAGACAAAGAAAAAGTTAATAAAGTTATTGATGGTTTTGATTTAGCAATGAAGGAATATATTAATAATAGTGGTGATAAAAACATGGTTTTACTTGATTCAAAGGCCATTTTACCTGATTATTCACTACTTTGTGCAGATATGCTTCATCCATCTGCATATGGCCATATGGTAATGGGAGAAAATTTAGCAAAAGAAATATCAAAGTATGTATTGTAATAACTTCAAGGGTTGTTATAATATTACTTTAATAAGGAGGAAATTATGAAAAAAATAGCTGTAGGTATGTATGGAATTAATGGGCATCAACTCCACGAACAATTATTGAATCACGAACGAGCTTATTGCCATGCAATAGCTAAAATTGATAAAGACTTATTACCTGAGGGATATGACCTTGATAGTATTAAGTTTTATGATACTTTTGAACAAATGATTAATGACGATGATATTGATGTTATATCTCTTTGTTCACCTATTAGATTAGACCAAGAAAAACAAGCTATATTAGCTTTAAAGGCTGGAAAACATGTATATAGTGAAAAACCAGCAGCATTATCTGAAGCGTCACTTGATTTAATTATAAGAGTAGCTAAAGAAAATAACCGTGAATTTCACGAAATGGCTGGAACTTGTTTTGAAGAGCCATTCTTAACAATGAAAGATGTGGTTAAATCAGGAGTATTAGGAGATATTATACAAGTATTTGCACAGAAATCTTATCCTTATCATGATAGACGACCTCAAGATGATATTACTGATGGAGGAATTACACGATGGATTGGAGTTCACGCAACTCGTTTTATAGAACATACTACTGGATTAAAAATTGATAAAATATATTCAGTTGAAACATCATATGGAAATCCTGTAAAAGGTGGCGATTTAGCCATGGCTTCTAGTTTAATGATGACATTAGAAAATGGTGCTGTTGGTTCAATGGTATGTAATTATGCAAATCATCGTACATTTGGTCCTTGGGGAAATGAACATTTACGTATCTGGGGAACAAAAGGATTTGTAGAAGCTGTTGATGGATTAGAGAGAACAAGACTTGTATTACACGATAAAGATATGGGAGCACTTGATTTAGTTCATGAAAATATAGATTATTTTGAATTTTTCTTAGATAAAATCATTGATGCAAAAGAATTCCCAATTACACTTGAAGAAGAATTACATCCATTACGTGCTGTTATTAGAGCAAAAGAAAACGTATTAGAGGAGATTAAATAATATGAAATTAGTAATTATAGGTGTTAGTGGTTATGCAAAAGTATTTATTGAAGCCATGTTTTTAAACAAGGAAAATGAGAAGTTTGAAGTAGCTGGATTTATTTATCCTAGATCAAGAAAAAGTCCTATACCTTCACAACTTATTGAAAATAATATTCCTCAATATGATTCTCTTGAAGAGTTTTATAAAATCGATAGTGCTGATTTAGTAATTATTTCATCACCAATTAATTTACATTTAGAACAAACAGTTACAGCCCTTAGAAATGGTTCAAACGTTTTATGTGAAAAACCAATAGCTGCTACTATTCAAGATGCTAGAGAAATGGAGCGAGTTTCATTAGAAACAGGTAAATTTGTTGCAGTTGGATTTCAATGGTCATTCTGTGAACCTATATTATCATTAAAAAAAGATATTCTTGATGGAATGTATGGAAAAGCAATTAGTGCAAAAACTGTGGTTGAATGGCCTCGTACTGTTAGATATTACAATAGAGCAAGTTGGGCTGGGAAAATCATGGATGACTATGGTAATTGGGTATTAGATAGTGTTGCAAATAATGCTACCGCTCATTTCTTACATAATATGTTGTTCTTGCTAGGAGATTCAATGGATCAAGCTGCATATCCTGAAACTATTACAGCTGATACTTATAGAGCTAATGATATAGAAAATTATGATACATTTGCAGGTAAGATTAAAACTAAAAACGGTGTGGACTTACTTTTCTTAGCAAGTCATGCTGTAAAAGAAAATTTGAATCCTGTATTTGAATTTACATTTGAAAAAGGAAAAGTAACTTTTGATTTCTCAAAGGATAGTATTTTATATGGACATAAAGAAGATGGAACAATTAAAAATTATGGTAATCCATTTGATAATGAAATGAGAAAAATATTTACATGTATTAAAGCAGTTAGAAATGAAGAAACTATTCCTTGTCCAATAGATGCAGCAGTTCCACAATTAATGGTTATTAATGCAGTAACTGAAGAAATCCCTATTACTCAATTTACTAAGGATGTAGTTATAACCGGTGAGATTGAAGGCGAAACATTACTATATGTAAAAGATATGAATAACATATTAGATACTTGTTATGCATTAGAAAAATTACCATCAGAAATGGGATACTCATGGGCAAAAGCACAACCAACGGTTAATGTTGCTAACTATAGCAAATTTGTAAGTGCAAAAAATTGGAAGAAATAATTATTATTACTACTAAACAGGCTGATTTCATTGAAATAACCAATGAAGTCAGCCATTATATTAAAAAACAAAACATACAAAATGGTTTTGTTCTTATCACTATTCCACATACAACAGCAGGAATTACTATTAATGAAAATGCAGATAGAGATGTAAAAAATGATATGCTTATGAAACTAAGTAAATTAGTGGATAACGATAAAGAATATAATCATTTCGAAGGTAATTCTGCTGCTCATATTAAGGCTAGTTTAATGGGTAGTACACTTACATTACCAGTGGTAAATCAGTCACTTTTATTAGGAACTTGGCAAGGTATCTATTTTTGTGAGTTTGATGGACCAAGAAAAAGAAAGGTATGGATACATTCATGGAACAGTTATTAAAAAATCGTAGAAGTATTAGAAAATACTTACCAGAAAAAATTAAAAAAGATCAAATTATACGAATTTTGAAAGCAGGGTTATATGCTCCTTCATCCAAAAATTCTAAACCATGGGAAATTTATGTTACAGAAAATAAAGAGAAAATTAATTTATTAGCAACATCAAAACCAACTGGAGCAGCTTTTATAAAAGATGCACCATTAGTAATGGCAATAGTGGCTGATCCTAATAAGAGTGTGGTATGGATAGAAGATGCTTCAATAATGGCTACAATTATGCAATTAGTGGCTGAGGAGTTAAGTATTGGATCTTGTTGGATACAAATAAGAAAAAGAGAGCATGATGAATTTATAAGTGCTGAAGAATATGTGAAAAAATTATTATCTATTGATTCACATAAAAAAGTATTATGCCTAATATCATTTGGGTATCCTGACGAGAAAAAGAAAGCGTATACAGATAATGATTTATTAACAAAAAGAATTATTTGGAGGTAAAAAATGAAAACAATAGTATTTCTTTGTGTAAATAATTCATGTAGAAGCCTTATGGCTGAAGCTATTACTGTTCAATTAGCGAAAGGGCAAGTAAAATGTTTTAGCGCAGGATTAGTACCAACATTTTCGATTGATGAAAATGCTGTAATGGTTATGGCAGAAAAAGGAATTAAAATGGATCATTTTTATCCTAAGAAAATTGATGATATCCCAACTGATTTTGATATAATGATTACAATTGGAGATAAACAATTATATCCTATGATTAATGCATTAATACAAGAACATTGGGATATTGAAGACCCAAAAGATCACGACATTGGATTTTATAAAAAAACAGTAGGTACAATAGAAGAAAAAGTAACAATATTATTAGAAAGCATCTTATAACGGAGGGAATGTTTTATGTATTTTCAAGAAAAACATATTAATCGTATTTTAAAAGATTTAAGTAGTAAGCGAATTACATCAAGTTATGAAATATCAAATATGAAGATAATGACAGGTGATGTAAAAGGCTTATATGATATTGACTTTAATGACAAGCGATTACTTCCATATAAAGCAGGAGAAAAATGGGGTAAAACAAGAGATTATAGTATTTTTAGAGCCAAAGTAACTATTCCTGAAACTATGCATGGAAAACATGTGCTTATATGGTTTGATACTCAATACAATGATGGACATATATTAAGAAGAGAAAATAATGTGGGATGGAATCATAGAAAAAATCCTCAGTTTGTACTATATGTTAATGGAAAAGCTTATCAAGGTATTGATAAATATCATACACAAGCAACCCTATCAATTTCTGCTATTGAAAATGAAGAATATTCTATTGCTTTAGAAGGATTTCCTGGAATGTCAAAAGGTCCTTTGGAAATGTATATGTTTTTAAAAACTATAGATGATGTAACAGAAAAGCTTTACTATCACATAAAAGTTCCATTTGATGCATCACGATTTATTGAAGATGAAACTACTAAAATAGAAATTCAAAAACACTTAGAAAATGCTATTAATTTATTGGATTTACGACTACCTTATTCTGAATTATATTATGATTCAGTTGAAAAAACACAGAAATATATGGATGATGTTTTAGACAATGAATTAGCCAATCGCGAAAATGTTATTGTTAAAGGAATAGGTCATACTCACATTGATGTAGCTTGGTTATGGCCTGTAGCTGAAACTAGACAGAAAGTTGTAAGAAGTTTTTCAACAGTGTTACAATTAATGAAACTATATCCTGATTATAAATTTATGTCATCACAACCACAGTTATATCAATTTTTAAAAGAAGAAAATAGTGAAGTATATAATGAAGTTAAACAACGAATCAAAGAAGGACGTTGGGAAGCTGAAGGTGGTATGTGGTTAGAAGCTGACTGTAACTTAGCATCAGGAGAATCTTTTGTCAGACAAATTCTATTTGGAAAACAATTTTTCAAAGAAGAATTTGGTGTTGATAATGAAATTTTATGGTTACCAGATGTATTTGGATATTCAGCAGCTTTACCTCAAATTTTACAAAAATCAGGTATTAAATACTTTATGACAATAAAAATTTCTTGGAATGAATATAACACATTACCATATGATACATTTAAGTGGAGAGGTATTGATGGTTCAGAAGTTCTCACACACTTTGTAACAACATCTTATCTAGGTGATAATGTAATGTGGGGTGGTTATACATATAATGGAGAATTATGTGCTGAACAAGTACTGGGCACTTGGAAAAATTATAAAAATAAAGATATTAATAACGAAACTTATACCTCATTTGGATGGGGAGATGGTGGTGGTGGACCAACAAGAGAGATGTTAGAGGAAGCTAAGGTTCTTAAAAAGGGAATTAAGGGATTACCTAAATTTGAAATTCAAACACCATCAGAGTTCTATAATAATCTTAATGATAGGGTTAAAGATAATAAACGCTTACCAAGTTGGGTAGGAGAATTATATCTTGAATACCATCGTGGAACTTACA
>JAUUZV010000021.1 GCA_030592085.1 Clostridia bacterium
AATAGTTTTTATATTATTTTTTTTAAAAGTATCCAACATTTCTTTTGTTAGTACATTCTTTTTTTGAGGATAATTTTCTTCAAAAATACATAAAAAAGAATTAGGTGTTAAATCTAATAAAGCTTGCTTTATATCTTCGCATCTTTTAACTTCTTTATTAACTTTTTTCGCTAAAATATATAGTTCGTTGGTTACATTGCATACAAAATAGTATTTCATTGTTTTTTCCTTTTATTAGTTTGTTTTATATTATATCATAGCAATAATTTTTATACTAAATAAAGAATTAATATTTATGGTACAATTATAAATGAAATATTTTTTAGAAAGGAGTAAAAATATTGGCAAAGACAAACAAAAAATTAGACAGAGGGATTTTCCATGTTATTGCTCCAATATATGGTTTATTCTATAATTCACAAAAAAAGAAATATAGCGATGTTGTTAATTTATTGCAAACTAACATTAACCTTTCTCAGTATAAAAGCATAATAGATATTGGTTGTGGCACTGGTGCCATGTGTTCAGTATTAAATCAAAAAGGTCTTAAAGTAACTGGTGTAGAACCTGTTAATAAAATGATAAAAGTTGGGATGGAAAAGAAAGAAAATAGTAATATCAACTTTGTACAAGCAAGTGCTTTAGAAAAAACTCCTTTTAAAGATAAAAATTTTGATGTTTCATTTACATCTTATGTACTTCATGGTTTAAAAGAACACGAAAGACAATTAATATATAATGAAATTAATCGATTAACAAAACATGTAGTTATTATTTATGATTACAATGAAAATCGTGCTATTTTAACAGATATAATTGAATGGTTAGAAAAAGGAGATTATTTTAACTTTATAAAAAGTGTTAAAAATGAAATGAATGATAACTTTTCCACTGTTAATATTATAAATATAAATTCTCACGTTTCTTTATATATTTGCACCCCTAAAAAAGTATAAATATTAGTTCTTTTTTAGTTTTCCAGCTTCTTTAATTATTTTACTTGTAATTTTATTTTCTTCATTTTTAATAAAATTATTTTCATATGTATTTGTTTCAAATATTCCAAGTATTCCAGTATAGTGATAATAAAGTGGACACGCTACATTAGAAATCACATTATCTTTAACAGTAAAACCACCACTTCCTTCATCTAAATATATACCACCTGGGAATGAATTTCTCTCAGTTACTGCTTTACACTCAGGAATCCCCATATCTGTTTTAATTCTAAAATGAAATAGTTTTTCATAAGGAATGCCAGTAAAGGTGCCATTATCATGTACATAATTACCTATAATTGTTGAATTTTCATTCATTGATAATGTATATATCCCAGCTCCATCATGCATTTTGCTCATCACATTATAAATATGATTATAATCTACATGATTATCTTCCATCATAGGATATGTATCAAAAGTACCTAATCTCATTCTATTATGTTTTATATCACTATATTTATAATTAGGATCATCAAACCCCCAACCCCATCCTAAAGAAATTCCTGTATAAGCGACATTATGTATTTCATTATGTGAAATAGTTGTATGTCTAACATATCCTGCAATAATTGCAACACCACTTCTATAAATATTTCCAATATCTTCAAAGTCATTATTAGTAACTTTTATTTTTTCTGTTATTAACTCTTCATTTTCTTCATGCCCACATTTAAAATTAAATTGACCAATCATTAAACCATTTGCAGCAATTTCATTAAATTTACAATTAGTTATACTTACTTCTTTTACACCTTCATCAATATCTATACCACAACAACCAAGTTTACTAAAGGTACAGTTTTCGAATGAAATATTAGTTGAATGAAATAAAGTAATTGCAGAAGCTGGTTTTCTAAACTCAATCATAGTATCAAGTGAAATATCATAATTCTTACAAAGATTTGCCTGTCCATCTGGTAAACCATTAATTGATGTTTCGTTCCATGAAGTATGTTTAAAATTAATATTTTTAAAAGTTATATTACTACAATTTTTTATATCAATGAGAGTATCTAATATAGGTAGTGTAAATTCTATCTTAGTAATATCTTCACCATCAAGGGGGTTATACATTATTTGTTGTAAATTGTTATCATAATACCACTGGCCTGGTTGCATTTTTTCTTTTACATTAACAATTTGATTTGGTGCTTTAATTTGCATCCCTTCTTTAATTTGGCAATCTCTAAAAGCTGGTTGTACCATTTTCAAATATACATATTCATCACTATATTTAATTACTTCTTTAATTGGACAAATACAATGTGTCCATCCAACATCATAAATAAATTCTATTGAAGATTGATTTGCATAATTTAAGAATTGTAAATTTTTACAAAGATATCCATCATAGTAAACTTTATTATGATGTTCTTTTGAATCGTGAAAAATATAATCACTGTCTTCATGCATTTCCCATGAACCTGAGCTCACATAATTAGTTGCAGGTCTTTTTAGTAATTCACCGTTTTTTAATAATTGATTAGAGTATGGAAGATTGGTTGCATCATGATAGTATATTCCATCTTTAAGTAGCCATTTGGTTAGTAATTGCCCACTGCTAAGTATTGCACCTTGTCCATCAATTATAATCTTTTCATTCTGATTATTTAAAATGATTGTTTCTTTTAAAGTGTACATTTTTGGTTTAAGATATATAGTTCCTTTTATATTTTTGCTTTCTCCTAAAAAACTCATGAAGTCCTCCTGTTAAATAAATGTATTATGTTTTTTTTCAAAGCCAATTGTACTTTGTTTACCATGACCTGGATAAATTATAGTTTCATCGGGTAATATTAGTAGTTTTTCATTAATTGATTGTTGTAATGCTTGTTGGTCTCCCATTCCTAAATCAGTTCGTCCAACAGATAGATAAAATAAGGTATCACCTGTAAAAACATGATTATCAATTTTTAAACATATACTACCAGGAGTATGCCCTGGTGTATCTATAACTACTAATTCTTTATCTCCAAATGAAATTTTATCATTATTTTTCAATAAGATATCCCCTTTATTAAACTTATTTGATAACCCGAACAAATACGCACCATTTTTAAAACTATCAGTTAAAAGTTCATTATCTAGTGAATGTACAGCTACTTTTGCATTTGTAGCTTTCTTTAATTCTTCTACATGTAATATATGATCAATATGTCCATGTGTAAAAACAATTGTAGTAATTAATAATTGTTGTTCATTAACATAATCTAAAATATGTTTTTCACTAACCCCAGGATCTATGACAATGGCTTCATTATTGTTTGAAATAACATAACAATTAGCTGAAACCATTCCTTGGTCGAATTTTTTAATATTCATTTAAGTTTCCTTTCTAGCTACTTTTGAATCAATTATTAATGTTACAGGGCCATCATTTATAAGCGTGACTTCCATATGAGCTTGAAACTTACCACTTTTTATAATTAAAGTACTATTTTTATTTAAAAATTTAATCATGTTATTGTAAAATTCATTAGCTTTATCAGGTTTTGCAGCTTTTGAAAAGCTAGGTCGATTACCTTTTCTAGTATTTCCATACAAAGTAAATTGACTAATTAATAAAATATCTCCCTTAGTTTCTTTAATTGATAAATTCATTTTTCCATCATTATCTTCAAATATACGTAGATTTAATAATTTATTTCCAACATATTCAAGGTCTTTTGCTGTATCGTCTTCTCCAACACCAAGAAAAACTGTCATTCCATTATTAATTTCTCCAATTACCTCGTTATCTACTGAAACATTACTCTTTATAACCCTTTGAACAATTGCTTTCATGTTATTTCCTTTTATTTTTTCTAGTTATTTCAAAGACTCCACTTAAGCGTTTAACTTTTTTTATAATTTTACTTAATTCTTCTTTGCCCGCTATTTCTACCATTACTTTAATAATTGCAATACCATCATCTGTAGCATTAGCTTCAACTTTTCTCATGGCAATTTTCATATCATTAATTAAATTTGTAATTTCGCTTAATAAATTATTTCTATCATAAGCTTTTATTGTTATTTCAGCATTATAATTACTATCAGTATTTTTAGCCCATAATACTTCTATTTGTCGTTCTTCAAATCCTTTGTCATTAATAATGTTAATACAATCTTTACGGTGTATAGTTACTCCTCTACCTCTTGTTATATATCCAACAATGTCATCACCTGGAACAGGTGTGCAACATTGACTGATTTTGACTAAACAATTTGTAATCTCTTTAACAATAATTCCTTGTTCATTACCACTTGGAACATTATCTTTCTTTGGAACAACTAATTCTTCAATTGGTATTTCTACCTGATGATCTTTTCTATACTCTTCTTTTAAGCGTGAGATTATTTTATTTGCAGTAATACCTGCATATCCAATTGCACAAAAAGCATCATCTAGTGTTTTAAAATTATACTTTTTGATTGTTGCATCATAATATTTTGGATTAAATATCTCACTGAACACGAGTTTTTGCCTTTTTAATTCTCTTTCAACCATCTCTTTACCTTTTTCAATATTTTCTCCTCTATTCTCCTTTTTGAAAAATTGACGAATTTTACTTTTTGCTGAGGAACTAGCTACAACTTTCAGCCAATCTCTTGATGGTCCTTTTGAAGAAGCTGAAGTGATTATTTCAACAATATCTCCATTTTCAAGTATTGTACTTAAAGGTTCCATTTTATTATTAATTTTAGCCCCAATCATTTTATTGCCAACAGCTGAATGAATGTAATATGCGAAATCTATTGATGTAGACCCTGCTGGTAGGTTTTTAACGTCACCAGTTGGTGTAAAAACAAATACTTCATCAGTAAATAAATCAACTTTAAGAGTATCATAGAATTCATCTGCATCTGATGTATCACTTTGCCATTCAACTAATTGTCGTAACCATGCTAATTTTGACTCCATGTTTTCTTGTTCTTTTACACCTTGCTTATATCTCCAATGTGCAGCAATCCCTAATTCTGCTATTTGATGCATTTCTTTACTTCTAATTTGAACTTCAAATGGTTGCCCTTTTGATCCAATAACAGTGGTGTGAAGTGATTGATAACGATTATTCTTAGGCATTGATATATAGTCTTTAAATCGTCCAGGCATGGGTTTATACATATCATGAATGAATCCTAAAACAGCATAACAATCATTTACATTATCAACAATTATTCGTAAAGCAAATAAATCGTATATTTGATCTATGCTTTTTTCCTGTTTTTTCATCTTATTATAGATACTAAATAAATGTTTTACTCTACCTTCAACTGTAGCACTAATATTTCTCTCTTCTAAATTTTTTGAAATTGTTTTTTTTATTGAATCAATATATGATTCTCTCGCTTTTCGTTTAGAAGATATTATTTTAACTAAGTTATAATACTCATCTGTGTGTAAATAGCGAAAGGATAAGTCTTCTAACTCCCATTTAAAAGCAGACATTCCTAAGCGATGAGCAATAGGTGCATAAACCTCTAAGGTTTCTGTAGCTTTAAAAATTTGTTTTTCTCTAGTAACAAATTCTAATGTTCTCATATTGTGTAATCTATCAGATAGTTTAATAATAATAACACGAATATCTTTTGTCATAGCTAATAACATTTTTCTAATATTTTCGACTTGCTGTTCTTTTTTTGTATCTAAATTAATCATCGATAGTTTACTAACACCATCAACCATTGTAACAATTTCACTACCAAATTTTTCTTTTACTTGTTCATAAGTAGCATCTGTATCTTCAATAACATCATGTAATATACCTGCTGCAATAGTTTTTGAGTTTAATTCCAATGTAGCTAAAATTTTCGCAACATTTACAGGATGTGATATGAAAGGCTCTTTTGAAGCTCTCATTTGTCCTTCATGTGCTTGTTTAGCAAATAAATATGCTTCAGTAATTAACTCTATATTACTATTAGGGTTATATGCTTTAATTATTTCTACTAATTCATTAAATTGCTTGTTCATTTCTTACTCACTCTTAAATATATTGTATAAAGTAGAATTTTCCAATGATTGTTTATTATCTTTAATAACTATCTTCGTGAAGGTTATTAATCCATTTTCAATAAAATCAATCAAATCCAATTCTTTTAATATTTTCATTCCAAGATATACTTGATAAGTCTTTAAATTATCAATTTTATCAGTAGCACTTAATATATCTACTTTTTTTGTAATTTTATATACTTTTATTATATCTTCTCTTTTAATTATTAATTCAAAATTATCTGAAATAGATTCTGCATAGTGTATTAAATTCTCTTTTAATAAACTACTACGTAAAAAAGAATTTAATTTTCCCTCATAATCACTTTTATGAATAACAGCAGAAATACAAGTTAATAATGAGATATCGTGTCCACTTGATAATTGATAATCATATATAATTAATTGAATTGATTTTTGATTTTTCCAAACATTAATATTTGGGTAACAAACTACATCATAATCTTGATTACTAGTTAATAACGATAACTGCTTTTTACAATTGAAAGTTAAACAATCAAAAACCCATTGTCCTTTAAAGTGATTCTTTTCTTTTCCAATAGCTCTTGTATTAGAAAACACAACATTACGAACAAGAAAAACAGGTCGTTTATTTGATTCACCAAATGGTTGTAATTTAGTTAACTCATTAATCATTTCCTCTGTAATATCGGCACTTGAGATTTCTAAATCAATAATTATTTCATGTTTTTTAGTTAATTCAAGTTTTGAATAATAATCATTCATCGCTTCTTTAAAACTGTCAATATTTCCCTCATTAAGTGTAACACCAGCAGCTTTTTCATGACCACCATATTTAATCAAATAATCACTACAATAAGTTAAAGCTTCTACTAAATTAAATCCATTTATACTTCGTCCTGATCCTTTAGCTATTCCTTCTTTAATATCTAAAAGTATAACTGGTCTATTTGTTGCTTCTTGAACTTTTGATGCAACTATACCAATTATTCCATAATGCCAATTTTTATTTCCTAAAACAATAACTCCATGGTCATCATTTGTTTCATGTAATTTTTTTAGAACTTCTTCATATATACGCTGTTGTTCTATTTGACGTTGTTTATTTAATTGATCAAATTTTGTAGCCAATACTGTTGCTTTTCTTTGAGAATTTTCTAACAATAATGCAACTGCTGTATTAGCATGATCCATTCTACCAGTAGCATTTATTCTAGGACACACCATATATCCTAAGTGATATGTTGTAATTGGTTCTTGTAGACTAACACCCGCTATATCAAATAGTGCTTTTATTCCTTCAACCTTAGTATTTCTAAGTGATTCTAACCCTATTGATACCATGGCTCTATTTTCTCCAATAAGTGGAACTACATCAGCTACTAAACCTAAAGTAGCTAATTGTAAATATTCATCTAAATCCTTTGTGAGTGTTAATCGAGTATCAAGTGCCTGTAATAATTTATATGTGAGTCCAGAACTTGATAAGTATGGGTTTTCATATGTATTATCTATTCTGGTATTACATAAAACAGCATAAGCATCCGGCAAATTTTCTTTTGATTGGTGATGATCTGTAATAATAACATCTACCCCTTCACTTTTTAATAGTGAAACTTCCTCAAAAGAAACTACTCCACAATCTACTGTAATTAAAAGGTCTGGTTTCATTAGAAGAACTTCATTCACAGCTTGTATTGACAAGCCATATCCTTGTTCTAATCTATGGGGAATGTAAAATTCAATATTATTTGATAATTCGCGAATAAATTTAACTAACATTGTAGTTGAAGTTATTCCGTCAACATCATAATCACCATAAATAACTATTTTTTCCATGGCATAAATTGCAGATATAATTCTCTCAACTACTTTTTCCATCTCATTAATTGTAAATGGGTCGAGAAATTGTTCATGTGATGGATGTAAATAAGTTTCGATATTGCTAATATTTCGTGATGACAATAAGCAGTCATTAACAGACTGCTTTGAATCTTTTATTTTTTTAATAATCCATTGATTGTCAAACATATTCTATTTCCTTAATATTATTTTACCTACGGCAGCATAACCGTCACTAAAATCTGAACTAGAAGCAAAATTACCACCTATTATTAGTTTCCCACTTAAATCAATATATCCCCAACCTTCATTATCAGCAATATTTCTTTTTATAGCAGCTTTTCCTTCATAAAAAGGAAAAGCATCATAAAATTGAGGTTCAATTATTGTATTTCCTTTTGTATCTATATATCTAAATAATTCTTCAGAGGGATCTCCAATAATAACTGGAGCTAACCCGTTTTTAAATATTCTTGCATAGCTATAAATGAAATCAAGTACTACTTCACCTTTTGTATTAATATATCCCCAATCACCAGTATCTGTATTAAAAGTTTTTTTAACAGGAGCAAGTCCTTCTGAAAAGATTCCACAATATGCAAACTGAGGTTCAATAATTATTTCGCCATCTTTATTTATATATCCTGCTATTCCACTTTCTCCAGCACCTATTCTAACAGATGCAATTCCTTCATTAAAGGTACCAGCTTCACCAAATTGAGGCTCAATGACATATTCACCACTTGTGTTTATATATCCCCATTTTCCATATGAATCACCTTCAGAGCTTCTAACGGCTGCTAATCCTTCACTAAATACACTAGCATCATAAAAAAATTGCCCATCAAAAGCATGGTTTCCTTGTTTATCAATGAAATACCAATCAGGATTATCATCATCTTTATAAACAGGGGCAAATCCTTCAAAGAATGGCAGCACCTGATCATATTCAAAATCAATGATAAATTGATTGTTTAAATCTACAAAACCCCATTTTCCATAAGCACTACCACCTAGATTAACAGCAAAAACACCATCACTATACGGTTGAGCTCCATAAAAAACTGGTTCACTCATTACTTGTCCATTTTCATCTATAAAACTAATTGTATGAACAGGTACAGCACAACTTGTTAGAAGTAAGCAACCTATTAATATAGTAATTGTAATAATTTTTTTCATTTTTTTCTCCGTTACAATAAATTCTTTGGTCTAGTTCCATGACAATATGAATCCATATGGTGAAATCCTAGATCTTGTAAACCTATTTCAAATATTTCTTCAATAAGCGATAAGGAAAATGTAGTAAAATAAGTGCTTGTCAATGCAGATTCTCCACTATTAACCATATGATTTTTCCAACCAAAATCACTCATTGAAGTTAAACGTTGGCTACAAATACCACCATCACTATTAATTAAGTTCTCTAAGTCTGGTAGTAATTTATTTGCCATTATTCTAACTTCATTTTCCATGGTATTGTGTTGTCTTGATAGTGAAATAGCAGTATCAAGAATATCCATATCTTGACAGCATCCAATACTTTTTTTAGATAGATTAAATACATTGATTGCTGTCTTTATCATCTGTTCATAATATGGTATTGGTTTGTCAAACATCCAATACACCATTAATGAGTGATAACCACCATATAATATACTTGCCAAGTTATTTGTTTTATTTGGATCCCAAAATCCATTTTCACTATTTTGATACTTCTCATGCCAAGTAAAAAACTCATCCATAGCATCTAAATTATGAATATCTCCAGTTATTTGATAATCAACACCCATTAAACAACCTAAATCATATGTATAATTACCAGCTAACCAAGGATTTTCCCAAGGTAATTTCTGTAAAAATTCAGTCATCTTCCCTTTTTCTTTTAAATTGGAAATTGCTGTAATTGGATATTTAGGAATACCACCTAAAGTATGGATTGCACCATTTACAAATGTAGACCCATGCCAGTTAATTAATGATATAGGATGAATATTTGAAGTTAAATCATTTTTTTTCATTGAAGGTTCAATAAATAACCCTGTTTTTTCATCTTGTCCATCTAGTAAATAGTTCCTCCACTGATCTTTTTCATCATATGATAATGTAATTAATTCACCAAATAAACTTCTTAGTAATGCTACATAAGCACTAGACCAGTAAGTTTTAGTTGTATTTTCACCATATCGATATTGTCCATATGGTTTTTCTTTTTCTCTTAGTCCTTCAAGATAAGACAACATATTTAATAAGAATTCACGACTTTGTAACATGGTCTTCTCCTTTGTCAACTTATTATATCATATGATATAAGAAAAAAGACCAGTTTACACTGGCCTAAAAGTAATCAATAATATGTTAATCATCAACAACAGCTATTCCCAATTCATTAAGCTGCTTTGTATCTACTTTTGATGGTGCATCAGTTAATGGACATGAAGCATTTTGAATTTTAGGAAATGCAATTACGTCTTTAATATTTTCTGTACCTGCTAAAGACATAACAATTCTATCAAGGCCATAGGCAATTCCGCCATGTGGAGGTGTACCATATTTTAATGCTTCAATTAAGAACCCAAAACGTTCAGCTGTATCTTCTTCAGAGAAACCAAGCAATGAAAACATTTTTTTCTGAACTTCTGGATCATAAATCCTAATACTTCCACCACCTAGTTCTTCACCATTTAACACTAAATCATAAGCTTTTGCACGAACTGTTTCTGGTTGAGAATCAATTTTATCAATATCTTCATCCATTGGACTTGTAAATGGGTGGTGAGTAGCAATATAACGTTTATTCTCTTCATCATAATCTAATAATGGGAATTCAGTAACCCAAAGTAGCTCATATCCTTTTACATCTTTTAACAATTCAGTTCTCTTAGCAATTTCTAAACGAAGATTTCCTAAAATATTAAAAGTTTTATTATTACTGTCTGCTATAAAACAAATTAAGTCACCAGTTTCTGCTTTCATTGTTTCTAAAATATTAGCAATTTCTTGTTCACTTAAGAATTTTGTAATAGCAGATTTTAATCCATTTTCTTCTACAGCTATCCAAGCCATTCCTTTGGAACCAATTCCTTTAGCATATTCTCCTAATGAATCAATTTCTCTTCTACTAAATTTCTCTCCACAACCTTTTGCATTAATAGCTCTTACTGAACCACCGTTTTTAATTGTGCCAGAAAATACTTTAAATTGACTATCCTTTAGAACATCAGATAAATTAACTAACTCAATTCCAAAACGGGTATCTGGCTTATCTGAACCAAAACGTTCCATAACCTCTTTGTAAGTCATTCTCTTTATTGGTAATTTCACTTCATAATCAAATATACTTTTAAATAGTTTTTTTATAAAACGTTCATTAACTTCTATTACATCATCTACATCAACAAATGACATTTCTAAGTCGATTTGAGTAAATTCTGGTTGTCTGTTAGCCCTTAAATCTTCATCTCTAAAACATCTGACAATTTGCATATACTTATCCATCCCAGAAAGCATTAAAAGTTGCTTAAATATCTGTGGAGATTGAGGTAATGCATAAAACGAGCCTTGATTTACACGACTTGGCACTAAATAGTCTCTAGCACCTTCTGGTGTGCTTTTAGTCATCATAGGTGTTTCAATTTCATAAAATTCATTATCGTTAAAAAACTCTCTTGTAACCATACATACTTTGTGACGTAATTTAAGTATATCTTGCATTGGCTCTCTTCTTAGATCAAGGTATCTATGTTTAAGGCGTAATAATTCATTTGTTTTTGAGTTATTTGACATATCAATTGGTGAAGTTGTGGCAGCAGATAAAATTCGTAATTCTGTTGCAGCTACTTCAATATATCCAGTTAAAAGATTAGGGTTTATAGTTTCTTCATCTCGTTTTTCAATTATACCTTTTACAGCAATAACATATTCATTTCGCAATGTCTCAGATTTTTTAAACAAATTATTATCAAATTCACTTTTAAAAACAACTTGTAAAATTCCACTGACATCTCTCACATCAATAAAAATTACACCACCTAAATCGCGTCGTTTATTGACCCAACCCATAATTGTAATTTCTTTTCCAACATCTTCTTTATTAAATGATGTGACTCGACCTGTTCGTTTCAGGCCTTTCATTAACTCTGCCATTCTTATCTCTCCTATGCTTTATTTTCTATAATTGTTTTGCTGATATCGTCAACAAAAATTTCTTCTTCATAACCTGTAGCCATATTTTTTATTTTACATTTATTAGATGTTATTTCATCATCACCTA
Organism: Clostridia bacterium; assembly: GCA_030592085.1. Taxonomy (GTDB): domain Bacteria; phylum Bacillota; class Clostridia; order DUPQ01; family DUPQ01; genus JAFGUQ01. Next base: position 12,077 of record JAUUZV010000021.1, read on the forward strand.
ATACAATTGCATACCTTGCATTTTTTTTATTTGCATTTTTCATTTGAGCTTTTAAACTTCTACCTGTTACATCAATATCAACAAATATATTTTGTTTTCTAAGTTCATAAGTTAACTTACTAGCAAATGAGTATGCATTATCACCTAAAGTCGCAATATATAACTTTGGAAAAACTTCATTTACCATATTAATATCTCTTGATTCTAATTCCATTAATATTCGTTCCACACCCATGGCGAACCCTATTCCAGGTGTTTCTTTTCCTCCTAATAACTCAACTAAATTATCATAACGACCTCCAGCACAAATTGTACCTTGGGTACCTACATTATCTGAAACAAACTCAAATACTGTTTTAGTATAATAATCTAGTCCTCTAACCAGTGTCTTATTAATAGTAAAATCTATTGATAGATTTTCTAAACCTTGTTTAACCAAAGTAAAGTCATCTTTACATTCTTCACATAAGTTATCTATAAAAACAGGTGCGTTACTTGCAACTTTTTGACAATTATCAACTTTGCAATCTAATAAACGTAATGGATTTTTTGTATATCTTACTTTACAGTCAGAACAGAGGCCATCTATATAATCTTTATAATATTCTGTAAGTTTTATATTATATTCACCTCTACATGTTTTACAGCCAATACTATTTATCATTAACTTTAAATCACTAATCCCTAATTTTTCAAAAAACACATTAACCAAACTAATTACTTCAACGTCAATGACAGCATTATTTGAACCAAAAGCCTCTAACCCAATTTGAGTAAATTCACGATAACGTCCTTTTTGCACGTTTTCATAACGATACATTTTCTCCATATAAAAGAGTTTAACTGGTTGTGGTAATGATGCCATACCATTATTAATATAACTTCTTACAACTCCCGCTGTGCCTTCTGGCCGTAAGGTTAATGATCTTTTTCCCTTATCTAAAAATGTATACATTTCTTTTGATACAACATCCGTAGTCTCACCTACACCTCTTTGAAATAATTCTGTGAATTCAAAAACAGGTGTTGTAATTTCACCATATCCATAATTATTACAGACATCAGAAAATATATTTTCAATTTGTCTATATTTTTTCATTTCATTACTTAGTATGTCTTTTGTGCCTTTTGGTACTGACAATTTCATAATTTTTTCTCCTAAATATATAAAAAACCGCCTCTTACAGAATTTTCTGCAAGGGACGGGTACTAATTCCCGCGGTGCCACCCTTCTTGATCAAAGTGATCCACTTAATTTTTAAGTTAGCTCCAGAGTGTCACGATTTATCTTTCTTGTCTTAAGTACTTACAGCGAATGGTACTTTTCTCTATAAAACAATGCCGATTCGTTCTCTTTCATAGCTTTTCTACATTAAAGTACATATTGTCCTTTTTGTCAAGTAATTGACTAGTAAACTCTTTAACTTGCTTACATGAATTTAAATGGATAATATCACTAGTGTATTGTTTTATAAACTTATTATGTCGTCTTCTTGAGATTAAAGCCCAATAAACTATTTTAAGTGGATTATACTTATAGCTACAATTTTTCCTCTTTAGTACTTGCCACAATGTTCGTAACAGTCCTAAATTCAAGTGAATAATCACATCATATTTAACATCAAATTCATTAATCAATTTTTGAGTGAAACCGTCAATAATATATGTATCTATTTTGAGTAATTCTTGCATTTCAATGGCTGCTAATTCTCTTTCCTCTTTAGTTAATATATTTGGTACATATAATTTATCCTTTTTATAAACTGGAATTTCAAAATGTTCACCTAGAATAGCTGATAATGTAGATTTACCACTTCCCATGCTTCCAGCAATTACTATTTTTTTATAATTATCCATTCATTTTCTCCAGTGTAAATTCATTTACTATTTTATCAAGTATATGATGTTTTCCATTATATATGAAAGCAGCTTTCACATTACAAGGAATAGTTATTTTTACATTAATAATTGATTTTTTAATTTCCCAATATACAAATATATTTCCATAAATACTATTGTATTTAATATTACATTTAGTAACACCTGTATTAAAAACTGGTGAAATAAGAATTTCATTCTTACTATTCATATATTTTATGCCAGCTAAGTAAGTAAAAACGTAGCTAACTATGCCACCAAACGCAGGATGATTAATTGATTCAAATTTATCCCAAGTTTCCCATAAAGTTGTTGCACCTTTTACTTTCATATAACCAAATGATGGATAATCATTCACTTTAAATATTTCATCAAGTATCAAACTGTGATTATTGTTAATTAAAACATCAGGTAACATAGCTGTTGCAAATATTCCTGTAGTCATATGATAATTATTAGCTTTTATATCTGTGATTAAAGCGTTTAAAACATTTTTTTTCGATTCATCTGGAACTATATTAAAATATAAAGGATAAATATTTGCGCCATACTCCCCTTTGTCATACTTCCCTGTTTTACTATTAAGAAAATTTTCATTTATTGCTTTTTTAACTTTACCTTTTAAATTAGTATATTCACTAATATCATCACCAAGTATGGAAGATATATATTCTGTAATCTCTAATACATTATAAAAATAACATGTATTTACAAGTTTAGGATCTAGGTATCCAAATATTTTTGCTAAATCTGTCTGTGCTACAGTATAACCTTCAACAGGAAGACACCATTCACCTAAACACCAGCTTCCATCTTCTTCTCTATCAAGTATATAATCTGTACATTTACCTTCAAGATAAGCAATCCATCCTTTTATAGCTTCATAACTTTCTTCTAATATTCTTATATCAAAGGAATGTTGATAAAGTAAATAAGGTATAATAATAACAGCCATTCCCCAAGCTGGACCTCCACCTCCTCCATTAAATGGAACTGTGTGTGGAATAAATCCAGTTTCAGTATTTTGTGAATAAATTATATCTTTATTCCACTTACGATAGAAATTAATACTATCCAACGAGAATAATGCACTTTTAGCAGTAATATGACCATCTCCTGTATAACCTAATCGCTCTCTATGTGGACAATCACTTGGTATACCACCATGATAATTGGATAATTGTGTATTAATATAAGTTTTATATAACCAATTAATAATTTCATTGTCAGTTTCTACTGAAGATGTAATTGGTATGTCTGCATGTATAGTTATAGCTTCTACTTGGCTTATTATAACATCCTCATCTGCTTCTATTAAACAGTAATTAAATCCATGCCATGTAAATTTAGGTTCATAAACAACTTGTTTTTCATTAAAAAATATATAAGTATCTTGTTGAAGCTGCCATTCTCCACCACATGAGTTAAAATCAGGATTCCCCAACTCATCAAATTCCTCAAAATATTTAATAGTTAGTTTAGCACCTCTAACTCCAGTTGCAGTGACTTTCACCCAACCTGTCATATTTAATGGTGCTTCATAAATATTTGATTTAAGTAATTTCATAGGCGATTGATCGATTACTTTGTCAAATCCACTAAATTGGCTTTGTAATTGACCCATTTCATCTTTGCAAACTTCAGCATTATATTTATATGAAAAATCTCTTCCAATATTATCATTATATATTTCACCATAATAAATATTATTTGATTCATATGAACCTTCTGTCACAAAAAAACTATCATCTGTAATAATTTCTTGTTTTTCACCATTCACATAGTCAATTATAATTTTAGCAAATAACCTTGGACAACCATAGGACATATCTCCTTCAATATTTCTCTCACTTTGTGCAAACCAACCTGTACCTAATTCAATTTTTAAAGAATTAGATCCTTTTTTAAAAAACTCTTTTATATCATAAGTGTTATAAAGGACACGTTTTCTAGAATTATTATCAAATGGAAACTGTAATTGACTTAAATTTCGCTCCATATAGTCAGTATATCCTGGCACTAAATAAGTGTTATGACACTTTATATCATTAATAGTACAATGATAATATCCTAAACCACTAATGGCTATATAAGCTTGAGAAATTTCGCCTTTAATACTAATATTTTTATAAAAAACAGGATTATCATGATAATCATAATGAATAATCCATTTAGCATTAACATCTTGTTTTGTTAATAAACCTGTAACAAAGAAACTATCGCTTTCATATACTTCATTATTAATCATTTTTACAGTAAGTGAAAATGTATATTTTTTTAAGCTTTTTAACTTTAATCCCTCATAGCTAATACCTATTTCTTTGTATCCCACATAGACTCCACTATCCCACATAACTTTTTTGCCATCTTTAACAATTATTCTATATGTTTTTTGCATAGAAAATTTATCATTTTCAATATTCCACGAGAAAAATGGTTTTTGAGTATCAATTCCTAATGGTTCTACAGCATATTCACAACGAAGATTAGTAATCATATTAATTTCTCCAATATTTTAATTTGTGCACTTATTACAGTAATAGCTTTTTTCATATCGTCAGTTACTAATTTATCATCTTTAACCCTAGTTTTTATTGAAGCAAAATTACCGCATTGTAATTGATGATATTTAGGGCTAACAGGATAAATAGTAACTGCTGCAAGTTCTCTAATAGCAATCATAAGATTATGTGCTTTAATAAAAATTTCATCATTCGATTTATAATTTGTTACAATATATTTAAGTAGTTTTGTGGAATAATTAGCATGTATACCCGAATATCCACTAGCTCCATTTTTCAAACTTTCTACTAATGTTGGCGCATTAGCATTATATAGTTTAAAGTTAGTTCCTTTTATTTGATTTAAACGGTTGTTAATTATAGAAATATCACAAGAAGTATCTTTTAAGAACACAAAACGTTTTGAATCTAAAATATATGCTAGTTCTTTAGACGATAATAATCGCTTATAGGGATAAGGGCATTCATATAATCCTAATGGAATATCGCTAGGAAATTTTTCTAAAAAGAAAGACAAATTCTTAATAAATATTTCATCGCTTTCTCCTTCATTGGCAAAACGATTAGTTAATAACACTACAGCATCTACATTAGTATTAGCAATTTTTTTCATTTCATCTATTTGTATTAATAATGAATCTTGCGTATGACCAGATGCAACTATAGGTAAATCTGTAGTTTTTTGTATTGTTTTAATGATTTTTATTTTTTCATCTAATGTTAAATCAAACATTTCACTTGATTGACATATTGCAAATAAACCATCAGCACCTTGCTTATCATACCATTTAGTTAATTTTACTAAACTCTCATAGTCAACTTGTCCATTATCTTTAAATGGAGTAATCATAACAGGATATACTCCGTTTACAACTTGTTTTCTCATTAATAAACCAACTTTCTAAAGTTTTTCACTTTGTGAAATGTTATCATATTGCCATTATGAGCAGATTGAGCATGTTCATTTCCTGATCTTGACACAATATATAAGTCTTCTTCTTTTATAATCATAGAAGCATAATGTCTTGCCATGATTTCTTTTTCACCTTTTGTAACAATTCCTGCAAAACACCAATCAATACAATTAGTTGAAAAATGAAGTACAAGTTTATTTCGTTCGTTATCTGGTAAATTATATCTCTCATCTGGTAATAATTCTACTTTAGT
>JAUUZV010000218.1 GCA_030592085.1 Clostridia bacterium
AAGGAACCACAAGAACCAATTCTAATTAAGTTTTTACAATCGAAAAAATGAATTAATTCATATGAATAAATACCCATTGAAGGAATACCCATACCAGTACCCATAACAGAAATTTTCTTTCCTTTATAAGTTCCTGTATATCCAAACATATTTCTTACACTATTAAATTGTGTTACATTTTCTAAATAATTATCTGCGATGAATTTCGCACGAAGTGGATCCCCTGGAAGTAAAATCGTTTTTGCAATGTCACCTTTATTTGCTTTAATGTGTGGTGTTGCCATAGTTAGGAAACTCCTTTTTAAAAATTGTTTTACGCATAATATGCTCAGTAAACTACATTATATAATATATACATATATGCGTCAATTTTTAAACTTTTTAAAAAGGAGTTATTATATTTTTATTTGCTTTTAAAATTAAGTTATATAAAACTAAAGCAATTAAAGCATTTCCAATTCCTTGTATCAAATTAAATGGTAATTCAGATATTGCAACAACCATACCAAATGCAGGATCTAATAGTGGTAATAGCAACCACTCTGCAAGAAAATAACCAACAGCCATAAATACACCACCAGTTAGTGCTGCAATCCATCGTGCTTTTTTACTTTTTCTTTTTGCAAGTATTCCAACAATTAACCCTTCAATTCCTTTTACGAAAAAAGTAAATGGTGCAAAAATTGTGTACCCTAGGGCAATATCTGCCAGTGAAGCACCAATAGCCCCTGCAAATGCTGCACTTTTTCCACCAATCATTAAAGCGCATAAAATAATAACACTATCACTAAAATTAAAGTAACCACCTGGTAATTTAATAGGTGGTAAAAAGTATGTTACTAAAAATACCAAAGCAGTAAAAATTGATGTAAATGTCATCATTCTTAGTTTTCTATTATCCATTATGTTACCTCCAAATAAGCATACCCTTCATCATTAACAATGATTTTTGCTAGTTTACCACTTTTAATAGAAAAGCGCCACATACTTTCTTTATCCAATTGTAATAATTCAGCAAGTAGATAACGTATTACACCTTGGTGAGAAACCACTAAAATATTCTTTTTATTATTTATTAATTGATTAGCCACTGTTATACAACGTTTATGTAGCTCCTTAGCACTCTCCCCACCTCTCATTTCATAACCGTACCAATCATTTAGCCACATTTGACTTTCTTCAGGATATGTAGAAAGAATTTCTGAAAACGTCATACCTTCAAAAATTCCAAAACTTTTTTCAATTAACAATTCATTTATTTCATATGTAATAGCTAATTTTTTACAAATAATATCTGCAGTTTGTTTAGTTCTAATTAAAGGGCTACACCAAACCTCATCAATACTTTCTTTAGCTAAGAAGTTTGCAATGTTATTTGACTCTTCTTCTCCAATTTTTGATAATGGATAATCTAAAATACCATAATAGGTTCCACTAGCTACATCAACGGCTCCATGTCTTAATAAGTAAATTGTAAACATAACATCTCCTTATAACATTAATAATACAATTATTAAAAAAGCTACCTGGTTAAGCTCACAGACTGCTCCTAAAACATCACCTGTAGCTCCTGATAGTTTTCTAGTAAGCATGTAAGTTAATATTAAAGTTGTCATATGTGTTAAAAAAGCAATTGTAACTCCATGCAATCCAAGGAAAATATAGAAGATAATAAAAGCTCCCACAATTCCAATTATTATTTCTTTCATTGTACAATAATCAATAAAAGATTTTCCAAGTCCTTGTTCTCTAGCATATGAGGATAACCCTGCTGACAGTAAAGATCCGATTCTTCCTGCAACAGGAAACAATAATATTGCATATGGTAAAGCATTAAGATTTATTGATGACAATAGCCCAATATCTGCTAATACAACACCTACTAAAGCTAAAACTCCAAATGTACCAATACGAGAATCTCTCATTATTTCCAGCATTCTTTCTTTTTCTCTTCCTGAAAATAATCCATCAAAGGTATCTGCAAGGCCGTCAAGGTGTAAGCCACCTGTTATAGCAATGTATAATAATATAATAAAGATTACAGTTACCCTAACTGGTAAGAATAACATGAATAAATAATAAAACCCTAATAAGATTCCACCAATCAACAAACCAATAATTGGAGCAAATACTAACCCTTTACCAAAATCTTCATTATCACAGGGAATTTCTGCCTTAATAGGAATTCTTGTGAAAAATTGAATCATTAATATAAATCGCTTAAATTGTTTTTTCATATTTCCTCACTTTAATTTAACTGGCAATGATGAAACTAATAAATAAGCTTCATTAGAGGCAGTAGCTAATAATTGATTAGCTCTACCTGATACATCTCTAAAAATTCTAGATGAATGATATAAAGGAACAATACCACTGCCCGTTTCATTTGTTACAACAACCATTGTAACATCATTATTTTTTGTATAATCAATTAATGATTGTACTTCGTTTATAACTACCTGTTCAATTTCTTTTATATTTTCATTTGTAATATTATCCCAATCACTTATTATATCCATCATCACATTATTAATTAATACAGTAATACAATCTAACAAAATAGTTTTAACTAAAGGTGCTAATAAAGATAATTTATTGGGAATATCTAAATATGCTTCTATTGTCTGCCATGATTTAGGACGTTGCTCACGATGTTTTGCTATTCGATGAACCATTTCATCATCAAAAGCAATAGCTGTTGCTACATATACAACAGAATCACTAACTTTTTTCACATATTCCTCAGCAAAAGTACTTTTTCCACTTCGTGCCCCACCAGTTACAAATACTAATTTTCCCATTTTATTCACCTAATACCTTAATCATCTTTTTGATAATTTCAACCTGTTCATTTATGGGGATATATGGATCAATCTTATTATCTTCAGAGAATGGTACGTGTATAAATCCACCTTTTGTAGATGATTTTTCCATATCTATATATTCCATTAACCGATAAAAAATATTATTACATATATATGTTCCAGCACTGAATGAGTATGAAACTAATTTATCAACATTAACTAATTCTTCATATGGTAATGTTGTAAAATAGCCAGTTTTTCCATTTTCACTAATCATTTCACCTTCATATTTTATGCCCATATTATCAGCAATTGATGCAGCCATCATATTTACTGCAATTCTTTCAACTGATATGGAAGTTCTCTTCCCTGCCAAACCAAGGCAAATCACAAATTCAGGTTTTTCTTCTTTAATAATTGGTTTAAGTAATTCAAAGCACTGTTGGTATATAACTGGTAAAGTTTTCTTTATAATCATATATTTACCAATATTTTCTGGTAACCCTTTTAAAATATCCATAGTTGGATTAGTTTCATTATTTCCAAAAGGTTCAAAAGCTGTGATTACTATCTTTTTCATAAGGTTATTAACTTTCTTTTCTTAGATGACTCATATATAGCAGTAATTAACTCTACCGCTCGCTTACCTTCATATTGGTCTACAAATGGTGGTCTATCATTAATAATTGCTTCAACCATATCTGTTATTTGCATTACATGACCTTCAATGGTAAATCCCATGGGATCTTTAAAAGATTTAGAACTTTCAGATTGGCTTTTTGGTTGTTTAACATTAGGTACATCCCAAATCGAAATATCTCCTTCAATTAATGTAATACTACCATTTGTCCCATTAATCTCAACTTTTC
>JAUUZV010000018.1 GCA_030592085.1 Clostridia bacterium
AAAATCATTACAGCATTATCACTTACAGAATTATAAATACCAGGTGAACGCTCAGTCCACTCACCATTTTCATCAATATCAAGACCTTCTCTTAAATACTTTTTAGCCATGTCTTTTAAATAGTCTTGTTTTGTAACATTATATGCCATAGCTAAACCAGCAGCCTCTACCCAACGATGGTTAGGAGTGTGGAAACCACCTTCACATAAACCTTTAGCTGCTATTTCTATAATATTATATATATCATCTTTTAATTGTAGTTCACTATCTGTTTTAGCCCACTTTTCTATTATCTTATAAGTACGGTAGGTATTTTGCATTATAAAACCAGTATCGGGTGCTGAGTGAAAATTTGATATTAACAAATCAAAGGTACCATCCTCACGTTGTAGTTCCTTCATTGTTCCACACAACCGCTTCATCACACTTAGTACTTGTTCATTTTTATAATAACAACTATCTTCACAAAAATAAGCAGGTGCAAGTGTTAAGAGTGAGCCAAGTTGTGCCCCTGGGTGAACCATGCCATCAAGTTTGTTAATTACTACATCCTCTTTATTGATTGTGGCGAGAACTCTTGATGTATTAGTTTCACATGTCCTAACAATTTCCATATAATGTCTTTTCATACTAGTAACTCCCTACTTCCTTTATTTTAGCAATAATGCTTTTCATGTTTTCAAAACTTACACTGTCTGGTATTGAGTGATCTGAGGCAAATATATAACCACCATTTTTCATAACTACTGGAATCACTTCATTAATTTGTTCAATAATAGCATCCTGATCATCCCAAAGAACTGCATTTATACCTCCGTGTAATACTAACTTATCACCATATTTCTTTTTAATATTAATAGGATCCATTCCTGCTTTCACTTCAAGAGGATTTAAACAGTCTAATCCCATATCAATTAGTTCTGGAATAAATGGATTAACATCACCACATGAATGAAGATGTGCTTTTAGACCTTTAGAATGTGCATATTCAATGGCTTTTTTGTGAATAGGTTTGAGTATATCTCTATACATATCCATTGAAAAGAATTGATTGTTTTTATAACCCATATCATCGCACCACCTTAAACTGTCAAACTCATACCCTTGATCTAACAAATAATCCATTAACTGTAAGTCCAGATTAAGAAAGGTTTCATACATATCTATAACCCATTCAGGCTGTGTTATCATGGCCATTAGTAATCGTTCTGTTCCTACCATCCAAGAATGAGTAATATCAAATCCAAACCATCCACCTAGTTCTAACCATACGCCATCTTTTTTCCACTGTTTATAGTTTTTCTTTATATAAGGTAAGTTAATTCTATTTGTATCAAAAGTCATACGTTCTTTTGTCTTTTTCCAATCTTCTGGACTTTTTACTTTAAAATCAACAAACTCAGGTGTAGATGTCATATGAGTAAATTTCTTTAAAGTAGCTCCCATTTTTATAGTGTATGTTTTAAATTTTTCATTTTCCTCTATCAAAATTTCTTCAAAGCGAGGAGTATTATCAACATTAATATTAACAATATGATCTAACTCAAAATAATCAACATATGAAATTCCTTTTGGTAGTCCTTGTTGATGCCATTTTTCAATGGTCGTATTCCATGGTGAATCATATATTGGAATACGATCAGCTTCTTGATGATTATACATTCTAAGCATACGTTCTTTGGTCGTTAATGTCATTTAGTAAGTTCTCCACTCCATGCACGCCATTTATGATCTATTTCTCTAAAGGTTTCCATTAGAAAATCTCTGGATGTATATCTTGGTGCACTATAAACCTCTTTATCATTATAGTACACTCTACACCCATTTATCATTCCATATTTTAAATTAATTCCATCAATAACATATGAAAAATCAGCATCAGTTGTAATAGAGCCATAGTTTATTTTTCCGCTTTTCCAATCATACATTGGAGCCCTATCTTCTTCATAGTTAATTAGGGCATGTTTTAAATCAAATTTTTGAGTGATAACAATTTTTTCTTTACCATTATATATGAGAGATATTGCTTCATTGTTTCCAATAATTTTTTCAATTGATAATTTACCTAAACATTCATAAGCTTTCTTACTTCGCTTTTTAATAGTTAACATTGTTACAAAAAACAATCTCTCACCTTCTTTAAATTGTTTTGATACAACTTGAGATAACATGGTAGCATCACCATGATTTCTTCTAATATCCTCTAAAGTTGTTGATTGAGAATCTGTAATAAATTCTACTAATAGTGAATAGTCTTGTTTATTAGTATATGGATCCTTATCGGCTGTACTACGATTAATAGTATCAACAAATCCTTCATAAACTCCATTATCAATTTTATTAGCTTTTTGCACATGTATATTATTTACAATTGTTAATGCTTTATTTTCTTTGTTATCTACCCAGTCAACAATTATAAAGACTTCTTCATTTTTTAAATATGTTATAGCCCTATCCCATACTAAATTATATGGTCTATAGAAATTTCTTGTTCGTAAATAATCCACATCTTTAAAACTTTCAAAATGAAGTTTTTCTGTGTCAACGTGTTTATAATACCCTTCGTCATGAAGTTTTTCATATGAGCTTTTCTTACTGTCTATAACACCTTCTCTAAATGATAGTTTGTTATGGTATAAATCTGCTCTGTATTTTCCATTTGGTAAACGATCACGATAACCACCGTCATGTAACAGAATATTTTCATCTTTTACTAACGTTATAATTGAATTTTCATCTCCATGTCCATGATGCATTTTTTCAGCTTTTACAGGAATAGATGTTCTCAAATAATTTCTAGGTACATAACCATAATATCCTTCATCTCTATAATTATATAACATGTATGTATCGTTATTTCTAAATGCAATTTTTTTACCAACAAGTTCATCTAATACTTCTTCAGAGCCAAAATTTAGTGGTTCTATAATAACTGAATCATCTGACCATTTATATGCATATGCAATATAATTACCAATTCCAGGAGAAATAACATTATTATGTTTTTTCATTCCAAAATTATAAATTAATTGTGCAGCTTGTTTCATTTTGCCACATTTGTACTTAGTGGCACCCATTTCTAAACATGCATGCCAGATTTGCCAATCTGAATGAAACCATGCATCTCCAAATCCAGGTATTCTTCCATCTGGACATATATAATGAGTTATATAATCAAAATAATACTTGGTTTGTGGTTTAGCATAATACTCATCTTCAATTCCTCTATGTTTTGCATACATAATACAAGCAAATAACCATAGAGGAATATAATGAGACGCATCTTCAATGGACCATCTCCCAATGCTTTCTTCAGCTAAATAGTCTGCTAACTGTAACCAATCTTTAGTGTCTTCACACAAACCAACTACTTCATAAGCTTGTACCAATGCACAAGCTCTAAGCATGGACCTGTTATGAGCTCCCCATTCAGGAGAGTGAGTTAGAGGAATAATAGACCTTATAATTGTTTCTTTTATTATTTCATGATCTTCACTTGAAAGTACGTTGGCATCTAAAATGTCAGTGTAACCATTCATATATGCATGAAGTTGAAATAATGGTTCCATTAAAGGCACACCGCGTTTATATTCTAAACGTTTTTTTCTTACTTCCTCGGGAAATATACTACATAGTTCCATTGGTTGTAATAAATACTTTCTAATAGCTTTCGCAGTTTCTTTGTCACCCGTTAGTCTATATTCAATAGATTCAATATGAATTTGACTTGAAATATTACCAGGTGATGTGTAACCAAACATGAAATCAGCATCAAAATTGTCTTGCCATTTTTTTATGCCTTCATCATAGTTATTACGTCCTATACTAATTGCTTCCTTAATGTAATTAAGATATTCGCTTTTTTTCAAAATCGAGTCCTCCTAAATTTGTTCTTAATAGACTGAATGACCAATCGTTCTTGTTCCCAGTTTGTTTCTTTTTTAGATTTAGAATAAATATATATTAATAATCCAACCAATAAAACAAATGTTAATAAAAACATTAATCTAAATTGACTGAATTGAATAATATCCACATTATTATTAATAATTAAATTTCTAACTAGATTCCCAATAGTTGGTCCTAGTAAAATTGTTAATCCAATAACACTAGTGAAAAATCCATCATAAACGCTTCTACCTTCTGCAGGAATAACAGAATATTTAGTATTAAAAACTCCTAACATCCAAGCAGGTCCCATAAATGAAGCATTTAGATGTAATAGAACCATTCCAAAGTATGCAGTTTCTTTTGTTAATAAAAAGTAAAGCAATGCATGTAGAGCATAAAAGGTCATACCAATATTTCTAGTTAATGTTGGTCCGTACTTATCTAAGAACTTACCCCACATAGGATAATATAGCATTTGTAAAAGAGCATTCATAGTAGTTAAAGCAGTAATAAAAACATATGGTAACCCTAAATATTTAATCTGATAAATTGAAGCAAACGACATTGATAAAAACCATGCAAAGTAAAAGAATACAAATACTCCCATCATTTTCATAAATGGTTTATTTTTAATAGGTATTAACACCATATCTTTTAATTTAATTTTATCTTTTCCAAGTGGTTTATAAACAGGTTCATTAATTTTTGCATAATTATGGGTTTCTAACCACATAAAAAACCAAGCAATTGTATATAAAATTATAAAAGTTAAATATCTATCACTTGATATATCAACAAATGTTCCTGCCACAACAGGCACAATAGCAGTTACTATAAGTGCAAATATTTGCTTTACGCCCATATATCTACCACGTATTTTTTCATCTACCACGTCAATAAATAAATTGTTAATTGTTAATCCTAAAAATGCATTAAGACTAAATCCAAATAGGACCAAAATAATCATAATATATGGAGCAATGCTAAGAGGTACTAATTTTGGTATCCATACAACTGAAGCTATAAAAGTTTTTGCTAAAATATTCATTATTACAATGAACTTTCGTCTGCTTTTAAGTCGTTCAATAATCATACCAGCAAAAATAACTATTATACCTGCAATACTACCAATCATTGGTAAGTATCCCATAATAGCATCAGGTGTATTCATTTCAATAAAAAGTCCCGTTAAAAAGACACCGCCTGTTAGTGTGCCAAAAATTGAACCTAGAACAGTAGTTTTTATAAATAAATCTCTATCTTTTTTTCCTGGGTACGTTAATAATTGAGTATCATTACGATATATTAACGTTATTATAGTTTTTTTGAAAAATCTTTGTAGCTTTTTCATAACAGTAGTAACAGGTTATTTGTTTTTTAGGTATACATCAATTGCTTTTGCTGCTTTTTTTCCAGCTCCCATAGCTAATATTACTGTTGCAGCCCCTGTTACAATATCTCCCCCAGCGTAAACGCCGTCAATGCTAGTTTGCATTGTATCTTCATCAACTCTGATTCCCCCCCACGAATGGGTTTTTAATGCCGATGTTGTATTTTTTATCAGTGGATTAGGTGTTTGGCCAATCGCAATTATAACTGTCTCAACATTAATTAGATGTTCACTATTATCAATTACAATTGGTCTAGCCCTACCACTGTCATCTTTTTCACCAAGTTTCATTTTTATACATTCAATTTTTATTACATTTCCTTCTTCATCTCCTATTATCTTTGTTGGATTTGTCAATAGAGTGAAAATAATTCCTTCTTCTTTTGCATGATGTATTTCTTCATCTCTAGCTGGTAATTCTTCTTCACTTCTTCTATAAATAATGTATACATTTTCAGCACCTAAACGTTTAGCTGATCTAGCAGCATCCATGGCTACATTTCCACCACCAATAACTGCAACATTTTTTCCAATTTTAATAGGTGTATCATATTTAGGAAATTGATATGCTTTCATTAAATTAATTCTAGTTAAAAATTCATTAGATGAATACACTCCATTATAGTTTTCACCAGGTATTTTCATGAAACGAGGTAACCCAGCACCTGTACCAATAAAAACAGCTCCAAAATCAACTAATAATTCTTCAATATCTAAAATTCGTCCAATAACCATATTTGGTTTAATTGTAACTCCTAAGTTTGTTAAAGTAGCAATTTCTTTTTTAACTAATTCTTTAGGTAATCTAAATTCAGGAATACCGTATACAAGCACTCCTCCAGCTTCATGAAAAGCTTCAAAAATAGTAACATTATAACCAAGTTTTGCTAAGTCACCTGCACAAGATAATCCTGCAGGTCCACCACCAACAATAGCTACTTTCATATTATTTTTAATAATTTCTTTTTTTTGTGTATTTGTTTTTTCTAACATTGTATCCGCTACAAATCGTTCTAATCTCCCAATTGCTACTGGTTCATGTTTTATACCTCTAACGCAAAGTAATTCACATTGACTTTCTTGAGGACACACTCTACCACAAATAGCTGGTAACGAATTAGTTGATGTAATAATTTCATAAGCTTTTGGTATGTTATTGCCTATTATTTCTTTAATAAATCCTGGAATATCTACATTTACAGGACAGCCTTTAACGCATGGCATATGTTTACAATCTAAACATCTCATAGCTTCATCTAAAGCTAATTCAAATGTATACCCTAAAGCAACCTCATTAAAATTTTTATTTCGCTTAATGGGATCTTGTTCAGGCATCTTATACTTAGTTGGGTTCATGTTAGGCATGGTGCTGCTCCATTTTACATTTATGTTCTTCTTCTTTGTGATACATTTTTTGTCTCATCATAGCTTCATCAAAATCTACTAGATGCCCATCAAAATCAGGACCATCTACACATGCAAATTTAGTTTCACCATCTACAGTTACACGACATCCACCACACATACCAGTACCGTCAACCATTACTGGGTTCATACTAATAATAGTTTTAATTCCATATTCTTTAGTTAACTTAGCAACAAATTTCATCATAATAAGAGGCCCTATTGCAATAACTAAATCATAAGTTTTATGAAGTAATTGTTCTTTTAAAACATCAGTAACAAATCCTTTTGTTCCATTAGATCCATCATCTGTAGTAATAAAAAGATTATTTGAAACAAGTTTTAATTCTTCTTCTAAAAGAATTAAGTCGATATTTCTAAAACCAGTTATAACATCTACATTTACCCCTAAATCAAATAAGTGTTTTGCTTGAGGATATGCAATGGCAGTTCCTAATCCTCCTCCAATAACACAAGCATTTTTATAACCTTCTAAATGACTAGCTTTTCCAAGTGGTCCAACAAAATCAAGTAACATATCACCTTTATTTAATTTTCCTAATTTAATAGTGGTTTGTCCCACTTCTTGAAATATAATAGTGATTAGTCCATTTTCTCTATCGTACCCTGCAATTGTTAATGGAATTCTCTCACCATACTCATCAATTCGCAACATAATAAACTGTCCTGGTTTAGCTTTTTTAGCAATTAAAGGAGCTACGATTTTCATCATTATTACATTGTTATTTAGTTCTCTTTTATATGCTATTTCGTACATTCGTCATCCTGTCTTGTAATTATTATATTTCCTTGTTTTGTTATTGCAATTGTATGTTCAAACTGAGCAGACAAACTACCATCTTTAGTTCTAGCAGTCCACCCATCATCAGCTAATTTACTTAAATAGTGACCTTCATTAATCATCGGTTCAATTGTAAAAACCATACCTTCTTTAATACGTTGTCCACGGCCTTCTTTACCAACATGAGGTACAATTAATCCATCATGTATAACTCTAGAAATACCATGCCCTGTGTATTCTCTAACAACAGAAAAACCATTTGATTCGGCATGTTTTTGTATTATGGCTCCAATATCACCTATTCTATTTCCGACTTTTGCTTTTGAAATCCCTAAACATAAACATTCTTTAGTGGTATCCATTAATAGTTGCGCTTTAGGTGATAAATTACCAACTCCATAACACCAAGCAGAATCTGCTAACCATCCATTTAGATTAACAACAAAATCAACTTTAAGTAAATCTCCATCTTTTACAATATAATCACTAGGAAAAGCATGGCAAATTTCATCATTAACTGATGTACAAGTAGCATATGGATAATCCATATAGCCCTTTTGCTCAGGTGTAGAATGATGTTTTATCATTATTTTTTCAACAAATTGATTAATGGCATTAGTGGTAATACCAGGTGTAATATAGTCACGAAGTGAGTGATGACATAGGGATACAATTTTCCCTGCATCTTTCATTTTTTCGATTTGACTTTTTGTTAAGATATTGGGCATTTTTATACCTTACTTCCTTAGTATAGGTTGCATTGTACCACTTAATAAAAAGACTGTCTACGATTTAGAAGTAATTATAAATTCTTTTTAGAAGACATTCCAAGAACTGAAAATAAGGTAGTTGTATTATTTCTGAAAAGAGAATTGTTTACATCTTAAGCTTACTAGAATTCTTTATAAAAAAGTTATCTATACTCATTTTAAAGAGTATTAAACCACCATACCCACCCCATTAGTCTGCTCTGCTTTAATAATTGCTTTATTAAATAATTTTATACCAGCAAACATCGATACTACACAAAATAATAACACTACTAAGAAATTGTTAAGCACAATTGCATTTTCAAATCCAAGCCCACTAATCATAATAAGACGTATACCTTTTAATGCATATGTATGCGGTAGTATATATGATACATACCTTAATGATTCAGGGAGTACCGCAAGTGGAAAATATACACCTGAAAAAATTCTGACTAAAACATTTGTTAACCAGGTTACTGGTTCCCTTCCTTGCTTAACTTCAAGAGTAAAAAATGTACTTGCTCCAATAAGACCTATTCCAAAACAAGTGAAAATGAAAACTAAATAATATAGTAGTGCTGGTACTACATGAATATTATCATTTAGATTAACACCTAACCACAATACAGCTATTATCATCATAATCACTACTACAATGAAATTATATAAAAAACTCCACATAAATTTTCCAGTTATAAAAGCCCAGATTCCATAAGGTGAAGAATTATATACTTCCAATCTTTTATCCCAAAAAGCCATATTTATACTTTGGTAAGGTAAATTTAGTATACTTGCTGCATTTTGAAAAAACATTACGCCAATAACCATATATGCTACAAAATCTCCACCATACTCAGTTAGGGAACTTTTTGCATAATCTTTTAAGAATAATGAAACAAAAAACCATATACCAACTCCAACAAAAGATTTAATTATAGCTAACACAAAATTAGATGGATAAAATTTAATTGCTTTAAACTCAAGTTTATAAAAAGATAAACTGGCCTTTAGAAACTTTCTCATATACTATTCCTCCCGTTATTAAGAGTGCTAATAAACACACTCTCTAAAGAAGCTTCTTTAGTTCTAACTGAATATATTTCTAAATCTTGTTGTCTTAAAAGTTTTAATACTTCAAATATCGATACTTCTACTTTCAAAGATTCAATATTTAATAGGTTATTATTATAAGTACACTTTACAATATAGTCCCATTTGCTTATTTGATCTATAATATCTTTAGGAATTGAACTACATTCAATTTCTAATAAATCATATTTTTTTAGTCTTTTTCGTAAATTATTTATAGTATCACAACTAATGATTTTCCCTTTATCCATAATAGCAACTCTATCACATAATTCTTCAGCTTCGAATATAAAGTGTGTTGTAAGTATAATTGTAATTCCTAAATCTTTATTAATTTTTTTAATAAAATTTCTAACTGCTTTTGCACCTTTTGCATCTAATTTCACGGTAGGTTCATCTAAAAACAAAATTGGGTTTTTAACAAGAAGTGACCGTGCAATAGCCAATCGTTGTCTCATACCAGCCGAGATACTCATTGGCCAAAAATCCTCATATTCCTTAAGATCAAGAAATAATAATAATTCATCAATCCTTTGAGCTCGCAAATTTTTATCTAAATTATATACGACTGCCCAAAATTCTAAATTTTGTTTTACAGTTAAATTGTTATCAGTACCCACATCTGCTGTTGGTGCCACTAAGCTTACTTTTGCTCGAATCTTTTTATGTTCCTTATATAAGTCATACTTTAATACTTTTCCAGTGCCTCCATCCGCTTCTAAAAGTCCTGCCATTATTTTAATCAATGTAGTTTTACCCGCACCATTTGTTCCAAGAAGTCCAAAAATTTCACCCTTTTCTATACTTAGCGACACATCGTCTATAGCATTAAAATATCTGCTCTTAATTGCTCTTTGTTTTATTTTATACTTTTTTATAATATTATTTATTTTAATTGCATATTCTACTGCCATCTTGTTAAAGTCCCTTCTCTTCTTGCTTTCTTTATGCCCTGTACATACATAAATAAACCAAGGGGTATTGTTATTATTGTCATCAAAACAAGAATTAAAATATCTAAGGTAATTGGTGGTATATCAATTAGTAATTGGATAGGTAGTACTCTTGCCATTAAGTCTCCCCCAGGTATTAATAAACGTCTAAAAGCATCTAATGCATATGTGTGAGGAATAAAGCTACCAACAACTTGTAGTGGATATGGTAAAACTGTTAGTGGATAATAATAACCTGCGGTTAATGCAATTATTATATCTTGTAATATAAATCTTACTGGTTCAGTATTTTGCTTGAAATTAAAAAGATAAAATGAACTAGCACTTATTATTCCAAATCCTAAAGTAGAAGTTAAAATTAAAATAAGTAACAAGAATATTAACCAAATATTTGCAACACTATATATTGCACCAAAAAATAATCCTCCAAATAAAAGTGCCAAAATAACCCTAGGATAATCATCAATTACAGACCTAAACATAATTCCCATTAAAGGTGTATAGTATGATAATGGGCTTAAAAGATATAAATCCATCGTTCCGCCCCAGTATATTTTAGATACTCTTGCAAATGGATCTCCTAAATTAGTATATGATATATAGTGAACCCCAAGCCCTATCACTATAAAAGTTACATAATTATTTCCATACGGGAAAAAACTTATATCACTGCCTTTTGTTACTAAGCTTAATAAAAAGAAAATAGTTGTATTGAAAAACACATCTAATACCCACATCCATGCATTCATCCTATATGATGACCATATTATAAATTCTCTTTTAGAAAACATTTTCAGGGATGCTAATTCACTTTTAAGTCTATTCATTTTCGCTCCTATTAATATAATATTCATATACTTCATTTAAACTTATTTTATGTATATTCATATTAAAAATGTAAATATGATTGTCAATAAAGAAATCTATAATATTACCTGTAGTAGTTTCATGCTTATCTATACTTATTTTCACCTCTTGATATTCTCTTTTCCCTTCAATGGAACTTAAAGATGCACTTTTAACATTAGAGATTTGTTGTAGCTTTTTTAAACTGGTTTTTTCAAAATTTCTACATTTTATTGCTAATATCCTAAAATTATTCAATGGCTTTTTAAGATCTCTAATAGATCCATTAGCAATAACTTTTCCTTTATATAAAAACATAATTCTATCGCAAATATATAAATCTTCTGGGTTATGGCTAGTAATAATAGCCGTTCTATTATTAGTTTTCACATATTCTTGTATGTTTCTTCTCAGTTTTTTAGAGGAGTTTACATCAAGGTTTACTGAAGGTTCATCTAAATAGATAATAGGCTTGTCTAATATAAGACCCCTAGAAATAGTTATTTTCTGTCTCATCCCTGCAGATAATTGTGCTATATATTTATCTTTTGCGTCATACATATCTAACTCTTTTAAAACATCATCACATTTGTCACTTAATGATTTCCCAAACAATCCAAACATATTGCCATAATATATTAAGTTTTCCTTAGCCGTTAATTGCCATTCTAATCCCATCCATCCATTTGTAGAAATATAACTAATAATACTTTTAATATCATTTATATTATTATAACCATTTACATTTATACTACCTGAAGTAGGATATAATAAACCACTTAGTATTTTCACTAATGTTGTTTTCCCAGCACCATTTGAACCAAATATTCCAAAAATTTCCCCTTTTTTTACATCAAACGATACATCTTTTAAAGCAACAATAGATTGTGATTTATTAGATGTTAATTTAAATATACTTATAATCCAAAATACTATTCCAGCACTTTTATTATCTAAATCCAGTCCTTTGTATTTTTTAGTTATACTTTTTAAGTCAATAATTTTTTCTTTCATTGAGTTCCCACCGAATTATTTCTCCCTTTTTCTCAAATGTAATTTCTCTTTTCTAAAATCTTCAAACATATCCTCAGAACATTAAATCTAGTGGCTATGATTATAAAGAACTAAACAAATCATCCATTGTATTCAAAGCGTTTACCACAAGATCAGAGCCTCCAAGTGCGATAATATATGATGACAAAAATGAATTCAGCTGTTGTACCAAAAAATCTTTTTATTAACCAAGGACAGGCCACTCTATCAGCGGAAACTCTAGCTCTTGTTACACATTTCATATATCAACTCTTTAGTGGTCAATTATGTGTGAGTGTTTACTAATAATGTAATGCATACCAAATGTAACTGTCGTTACATTGTAGCACGTGTCATAGGAATGTTCAACAGTAATATCTCTTGAGTTTTCCCAAAATTTTAAACTTATCTACAAAATATTAATTTCTAACTTGGATTAAATAAATAGTGAAATTCACACAAGTCACTAACCTGATTTCAACTACATACTAACATTCTTTTTATTGCATTAAAATGTTAATTAAAGTTATTGATTTAATAATTATTTATTTTTTAAGATTATTATTAATAGACATTCCAAGAACTTGAAACAAGGTAGTTGGATCATTCCTAAAAGATGATCCAATTCCCTCATAAAACCCATGTTGTTCAATCATATGTATATTTAAATCTGACCAATAAACACTGTCATTGCTGTCTAGATTTCTTACTCGCGTATTCCTTTTAATTTCGCTAACATTATCAGCAAATGGACATGGTATAAATCCTCTATGATCATCAACTAACACTTCATATTTGCCTTGAACAATTACAGGAACATCAGGAGTTTTAATTCCCATCAAAGTCAATTCTCTCATTTTACTTGCAATCTGTTCATGTGTAACTCCTAGTTTTGCTACAATCTGTTCATCATTTTTTAAAATATCTATTAAATTTCTCTGATCATCACCTAAAAATCCATGAGCTGTATAAGCACCAGGGGCCATATTGTTTTGAATTTGTTGTAATACTGGGTTTTGTCTCATATTACCCTCCTAAAATTTATCATAGAAAATTTTCTCTTCTCTAAAAGATACTCCTGTTAACACATTAATACATGCATTAATCATTCCAGGGCTTCCACAAAGATATGCATGCATAGTTGAGCCATCTTTTATATGTTGTAACATTACGTTTGTAACAAGTCCCACTTCACCTTTCCAATTATCTTCTGGTAATGGTCCAGATAAGGCAGGTATATAATGAAATTTTGGATAGTCTTTTTCTAATTGAGTAAAATAATCAATATAGTATAAATCTTTTTTAGTTACTGCTCCAAAGAAAAAATACATTTCCTTATCTAACTTCTTTTCAATAATATCCATAACAATAGACTTAATAGGTGCTAATCCTGAACCTCCTGCCATGAAAATATAGCTTTGACTATCATCACGTCTATAAAAGTCTCCTTGAGGTCCTGTTAATGTTACTTGATCTCCCACTTTTAAATAGTCATGCATATAAGTAGTACAAACACCACCTTGTACTCGCCTAACTATAAGTTCAATATGATTTTTATCTGAAGGAGATGAAGAAATTGAATAAGCTCTTATTGCTTTTTCTTTTATTTTTCCATATGGTTTTGTTTCAATTTGCATATATTGACCAGCTTTAAAATCAATTGTATTTGGATCATCTAACCTAAATGAAAATTCTTTAATATCATGAGTTTTATCAGTAATTTTCATAACTGTAGCTTTATATTGTTTAATAGAGAAATACTCCTCTGGTATCACAATTGAAATGTCGTTTTTTATTTTAACTTGGCATGATAATCTAACACCATCAAGTCGTTCTTGTTTTGTTAAAAAAGGTTCTTCAGTAGGTAATAGTGGACCAGCTCCATTAATCACTTTTACTTTACATAACCCACATGTTGCTTTTCCCCCACAAGCAGAAGGTATATAAATTTTTTGTTCTCCAAGAGAAGATAACAGTGATTGTCCGCCTTGTACTACAAGTTTTTTATCACCGTCATTAATTGAAATATTACACTGCCCATAATTATTTAGAAATTTGTCAGCAAGAACAATTAATATTGCTAATAAAGTTGCAATACCACTTACACTAATGATTGTTATGAGTATTTCCATAAACCGTCCCTCTTACTTAATTACAAAGATTCCAGATAAGCCAATAAAAGCTAGAGCCATTAATCCTGTAATAATAAATGTTAAACCAGGACCTTTTAGTCCTTCAGGTATTTTGTTTTTGCCAATTTTTTCTTTAATAGCTGCTAATGTAGCTATGGCTAACCACCAACCAAGACCACTTCCTAAACCAAATAATAATGTTTGCCAAAAATTATAGTTTCTAATAACCATAAATAAGCTAATTCCTAAAATAGCACAGTTTACAGTAATCAGTGGTAGAAAAATACCTAATTTAATATGTAAGTCTGGTAAGTATCGATCCATTACTAATTCTATAATTTGAACACTTGCTGCAATAACAATTATAAAAATAACATATCTAAGATATTCAAGATTTAGGGGTAATATAATAAATTTATAAACTACATAATTTATAATTGTAGTAAACACCATAACCAAAGTAACTGATTTCCCTAAACCTGATGCTGTTTTAAATTCATTTGATACGGAAATAAAAGAGCACATACCTAAAAAATTCGATAACACCATATTACTAGTTATGATTGATGCAAAAAATATAATAAATGGATTTATGACTGGAGCATTCATTTTATATCACCTCTATTTCTTTACTTTTTCTTTATTTAATCGCTTATTCATTATTGATGAGCTAATCCAAATAAATATGGCAATCATAAAGAAACCACTTGGTGGCATCACCATAATTGTCCACGGAGTAAATTTAACAAATGGTATTACCATTCCAAAAATTGTACCAAATCCTAATATCTCTCTAACCAAGGCAATTCCTAATAAAATAACTGTATAACCAACACCTGCAAATAAACCATCAAAGAAAGATATAACCGGTGGGTTCTTCTGGGCAAATGCTTCTGCTCTACCCATAATAATGCAGTTTGTAATTATTAAGCCAATATATGGGCCAAGTGCTTTGGAGATTTCAGGTAAATTAGCTTTTAAGAAAATATCCACAAGAATTACGTAGGATGCAATAATCAGCGTTTGTACAATCATTCTAATACGCTGTGGAATATAATTTCTCAAAAGTGAAATTGTAAATGATGATAACGCTGTAACAAACATTAATCCAATACCCATTACAAGTGAATTAATGGCTAGATTAGTTACAGCTAAAGCAGAACAGATTCCTAAAATCTGTCTTATTACAGGATTCTCTTTCCATAAATTTCTATTTAAAACTGTTTTTATTTCACTAATCATTGGATACCTCCTAACTTAGATACTTTGGAGTTAATTGTTTCATTAATCATTTTAATTACAGCATTGGAGGTTGATGTAGCACCTGTGATAGCATCAATACCTTCACCATACTCAATTGGGAAATTTAAAATTAATAAATTTTTAAATTGATCTTTGTACCACTTCTCTTCAATTCGGCCACCAAGACCAGGAGTTTCATTTTGATATGTAAAATCAATTCCTAACATTGTAGTTAAATCATTACTAACACCTATATATCCTGTTATGGTACCCCAAAGACCAGCACCTTCAAAATATATTGCATATTTTTCAATCACTGTTCCATATTCTAATTGATAATAAATAAATTCATTATTATTACCTCTTACAATATTTTCGGATAATTTAATAATTTCATCTTGAGTAAATTCAATATTCATGGCAGATAGTATGGCAGCTTTTTCCAAAAGTGCCTCATTATTCTTGATTTTATCTTTAGATATTGCATTAGTAGTTGCCAATATAGCACTAAAAACAAAGGCAATTAAAAGCATAAATATTATTGTATAAATATATCCTTTTTTCATGCAATCACCTGCTTATTTTTTTTCTTATTTTTTCGTTCTTTAATTGTTCTCTCAATTAATGGCACAAACATATTACCAACTAAAATTGCAAACATCATACCTTCTGCGAACAACCCAAAAATTCGAATAATTGCAGTAGTTAATCCAATCAATGTACCATAGATAATTCTAGAAACATCATCTTTAGGAGCAGAAATTGGATCAGTAACCATGAAAACAGCTCCAAATATTAATCCACCTGATAACAGTGAAAATAAAGGGTCAGCCGATGTTACATTACTAAAATATAATATGGTGTTTAAAATAGTAAAACTTAGCAATGTAGAAACCATTAATTTCCAAGAAGCTGTTTTAGTTACAACTAAATAAATGGCACATAGAACTAATAAAAGTGCAAATGTTTCACCAAGTGATCCTGCAACTCGTCCAAATAATAAATCAAGAGCTCCTGTAATCTCTCCTGTCTTGTTAAATGTAATAAGTGGTGTAACCGAAGTTATGGCATCAACTGATGGTAAGTACTTAGCAAATCCACCTGGAAAACTTGTAAAAGGTTTAACCCAATCAATTGTCATAAATGAGGGAAAAGAAATATAAATAAAACATCGTCCCACTAAAGCTGGATTAAATATGTTTTTACCAAAACCACCAAAGACACCTTTTCCAAATAAAACTCCAAAAACAATACCTACACCTGCAACCCAAAATGGAGTAGCTGGTGGTAAAGTTAAAGTAAATAAAATACAACTAACAAGCACAGCTTCTGATACTTTTGCTTTTTCTTTTTGAATACTTTTCATAATTATATATTCTGTAAGTATCCCACAAACTAGAACTACTGCTAATAAGGCAATAATTCTAAGTCCAAATGCATATATGGCAAATAATAAAACTGGCAATAAACTGTATAACACTTTACGCATCATCTTCTGTTTCATGAAATGTTTTTTTAAATCCAAAATTTTAACCCCCAAAATACTGGTCACTACGTTTAGTATACAATGTTTTTGTTTTTTAAAAAAGAATAATCATTTTATGATAAAATATACTTATTAGAAAAAGGGGTGAAAAAATGTTAAAACAACCCAATGTTATTTTAATATTGACTGATCAGTTACGAAGTGACTGTGTAAGTTTAAATGGAAATGAATATATTTTAACGCCAAATATTGATACTGTTGGTGGTCAAGGAATAAATTTTTCAAATGCTTATAGTGCAACTCCCTCTTGTATCGCTGCTAGGCGAAGTATTATGTCTGGTATGTCACCTCAAAAACATGGAATGGTAGGTTATAAGGATTTTTTAGAATGGGATGCAGTTACTTTGCCACAAATTCTAAAAGATAATGGTTATCAAACATACATGGTTGGGCGAAATATTCATCTCCACCCTACAAGAAAACGTTATGGTTTTGATCATATGGTAGTTAATGAAGATTATCTTGAATGGGTTGATAATAAAGTTGATGGTGTTAAATTCAATAGATATGCAACTAACAAACATCATGGAGGTATTTATTATTCTACAGGTATTCAATGTTGTGATTATACAGCAAGGCCATGGCCATATGAAGAATATCTTCATCATACAAATTGGACAGTAAACAAGGCCATTGATTTCTTAGAAAAAAAAGATCCTTCTGTTCCTTTTTTCTTAGTTGTTTCATTTTTAGCTCCTCATCCACCATTAATTCCACCAAAATTTTATATGGATAGATATCTAAGAAATGATTTACCAAAACCAAAAATAGGAAACTGGGAAGAAGTTCCTAATTCAACTGGACAAGGACTAGATAGTTTTGATGTCAACTTATCTGATGAAGCCATAAAAAGTATGCAAGCAGGATATTATGGCCTTATCAATCATATTGATGATCAAATTAGGAGATTTATTAAAATATCAAATAATCATGTATCGCTAATGACAAATCAATCAGATGTTAAAGATGAACAAGATAATAACACAATAGTTTTATTCACATCAGATCATGGAGAAATGTTGGGGGATCATTACTTAAGACGAAAATCAACGGGCTATCAAGGATCTATGAAAATTCCATTTATGTTAAGAGCTCCAGAACAATATAACATTAAACCAGGTTCAATAAATAACCAACTAGTATCATTAAATGATATTATGCCAACTATTTTAGGAATGTTAGACATTGATATTCCTGAAACTTGTGATGGAAAAAATCTATATAAATCGCTTCAAGATAATAACCATAATACTAGAGAATATATTCACATTGAGCATGCTCCAAGATTTCAAGGAATAGTTACAGAAACTGATAAATTTTTATGGCATGTAAAAAGTGGGAAAGAACAGTATTTTGATTTGAAAAATGATCCTGATGAGTTAGATGACTTAATAAATGACCATCTGTATAAAGATCGAATAAATAAGCTACGTTTTTATCTTATAAATGAACTTATAAATCGTGAGGAAGGTTTCACAGATGGAAAAGTATTAATTAGTGGGCAACCCTATTTTCCTGTTTTAAAAAAGGAACACTAAATGTGTTCCTTTACTGGTGAGCCATGAAGGGATCGAACCTTCGACACCATGATTAAAAGTCATGTGCTCTACCAACTGAGCTAATGGCCCCTGTTT
>JAUUZV010000177.1 GCA_030592085.1 Clostridia bacterium
TAATTTCTTTGTTTTTTTATCTCTACCAAACATGTTCTCTAGTGCGATTTTAACATTATATTCTTTAGCATATGGTAATAATGAGTTATAGAAGTCTAAGTTAAATTGTTTTTGATCTTTTAGTACTGCTATTGGGTGAATTATTATTTGTTTTATACCTAATATGGCACTTGCTTCAATTGATCTAATTAATAATGGAATAATAAACTTGTTATATTCTTCTTCACCAGTTACATATGATGGAAATGGTGCATGTGCTTGAGTGAATGGTACTCCATATCCATCAGCAATTTCTCTTAATTGTTTCATTTTCTTCTGATAGCCATCTATTTCTAATGGTCCTTTTGTCATATATCCACTAAACATAGAATAATCTATTGATTCAAATCCTATTTCACATAACATTTTAATAGCTTTTTTATCACCAAAAATCTTTTCTAAATATAACGATTGTGTTGCTATCTTCATAATATACCTCCTATTACTATCTATCTGATATAAATGATTCTACTAATGATTCACTAATTGGCAATCGCTTAGTAAGCTCTATATGAATACCTAGTTTTATACATAAGTCACCTAAAATTGATAATAAATGACTATTTCTTATTATGATTTCATTAGGAATTCCATGCTTCAATAAATTATTTGCAAAACGATTGCATACATATGCATCCGTTTTGACCAATTCATCTGGCTGTAAATAATCCGAATCAAAGATAATACCAGTAGTTGTATTTGCCATAATAAAAAATTTGGGCCATAATTCTTTTCTATATTCTCCATCAGTAATCGAAACATTCGTATAGGTTAAGTCAACCTCATAAGTTCCCCTATTCATTTCAGTGTTTTCTAATTTTTTTATTAATAGTTCATCTTCTAGAAAATAAGGTCCATAGTTTAATTTGATAGTAGGTTTGTTAATAACTTGTAGCTTCTCATCATATCTTAGAAAATAATCTTTATCAAAATCAATTATTTCTTTATTCTTAATATATTGTTTATACGCAAGAACATATTTACCTAAACAATCAATCATCAAATTCGCTTCATCTTCATTTATTAGTGTTTTTACATATTCTTTTTCAAATGATTCAAATATTAAACATTGTTCATTTTCTTTATACTTATGGCCTAATTTCTTAAAAAGTTGCTTGTACTCAGGAAGTAAACTACCATATTGAGAATACGCCATTGAAAGACAATTCATATCATTAAATACATAGTCATCTGGAATTTTCAATTCAACTGCATGGTTCATGCGGTATAAGTCTCTTAATCCTTCATAACCATAATACAGAAAGACCCCATACAAACCAACAGATTTCCCCATTGTACAACAATAAGTATCCTCTTTATATTCTTTTGCTCTTACAGCAATTAAATCCATATCCCATAAATCATCCCAAGGAGCTAATTCATTAATAACTTCTCCTAACTCATAAAGTGTAACCATTTGTTCTAATTTAGCTAGTTTAGAATTATTAGCACTTGATTTGTTTTCTTTATTCAAACAACATTTTTTGTATTTTTTCCCACTGCCACAAGGGCAAGGGTCATTTCTACCAACTTTTACTTTTTTACTAGTAGGTACATTTTTAGGAACATTTAAAATATCAACCGGATAATTACCATGATTTAACCAAGTCCTAGTATGGTTAACTAATTCAGTATAAATATCCATGAAATCATTAATTTGTTGTTTATCTTTAAATTCAATTTCAAAACGTCCTAATTCGTTGAAAACATCATCTAATGAACCAATTTCATTATACAGTTGAATATCACAAGTAATGTCTTCTGCAAGTGTTTTATCTAAAGAATAATTGTTAATTAAGAAGTTTTCCATGTCAATAAACCACTGATTTCTTTCATAATACATTGCGTCTGCATAATTAAGAAACTCCTTATATTCAGGTTTATAATATGGTGCTTCACCATTTATAATTGAAAACAAATAATCCTGCTGATTTTCTACATTTACAAAGTAATCTATCATAAACAATTCATCATCTACAAAAAAGTAGGTAGTTTTGAGTTGTAATAAATTACACGAGTTTTTGAATAGATCGAAAGGAATTACGATTGTACTATTAACATGGTAGTCCAAATAAATATCATAAAGTAATTCAAGTTTTATAACTCCATATAAGGCTGCAGCTGCATTAAAAAACAAGGCTAATTCTCTATTCAAATCTATTGTATGTTTATATACTTGTTTTTTATTACTTAGGTTTAAATAAATCTCTTTTATTTCATCAGGCATTACATAGTAAAATAAATCGCTAGTTTTATTTCTATATCCATATACTAAACCAACTGACATTAAGTATTTTAGTGGTTTTATAATTTCTTCTGACTCAATATATTTATTTGCAACTAACTCTTCTATCAATTCTAGTTCATCCAAATCAATTATGGATAGAAAATTTATAATTAAGGTATTATCAGTTGTTAAAATAGTAGATATAACTTCAACTAAATCCTTTTTATATGTTCTTCTATGTAGATCAAGCTCTAAATACATTGAAATTTCTAGTAGTTGTTCTTTTTTACAAGAAACAATATTATCCATTAAAGTAAACTTTGGTGTGCTTGTAGATAATCTTTTTACAGATTCTTGAAAATATGTTTCGTTTAAATCTGCTAAAATATCTTCGTATCCCTCATTATTATGCGCCACTATTATCTCCTTAAAAAAAATTATTTAATAGCCAAAATCATCTGTTCAATAAGAACTCTTACTTTATTCACTTCATCTTTTTGCCATTTTAATAAAAACGGTACAATCTCCTCATTCTTTGATATTATTATTTGCTCAACTATTTCAATAATAACTTCTCTATTGGTATTTTTCAATCGATTTATTAATAGTTCTTCATTCTCTTCATTATTTTGCATTATTTTATCAATTAATTCTCTAGCATATATTGGTTTATACATTGTCCATCCTTTTGATGAAAAGATAATAACTGGTAATTTCCCATTATATTCAATACATAAATATCCATTAACAATGGTCCAATCTACTAGCTTTGTAATCTTTGCGATCGTTAATTGCTTATAGTATCCATAGCTAGGACAACTACTTAAACCTTTTTCCAGTAACTTTTTATCACTTGAACCTTTTAATATTTTAGTAAGCATTGCTCTACCTGCCATATATATGCATTCATCTGCGCCTCTTAATATAACTTCTATCTCACTAATCTCAAGTGGTTTCATTTTTGTAGTATCGCTAAGTTGATATGGCACTCTATTTATTTTTTTACTCATAAATATCACACTTTCATTTTTTTTGTACATCTAATTATTATAAAATGTAACTTTATTGTCAATAAACTAAAGTTATAAAACTCTATTATTCCCAAAAACAAATATAAAAACGGTTTAATTTTATAGTTTTTGTGTATAATAGTAGAAGTTATTAGTTAAGGAGTATATTCTTTGGTAGATAATAGAAATTACAAAATAGCATATATAGGATTCCTGTGGCATGCTTTTTTCTTAGCATTGACCATGTCAATGTTAGACTTAAACACAGTATTTCCTTCACTGGTTTCAGAATTAACAGGTTCTAAAGCTCTATTTGGACTTTTGTATTCTATTATGCTTGGTGTCCCACTACTTTTTAATATCCTATTTAGTCATTATCTGAAAACAAAACCTAAAAAGAAAAAATATCTTTTAATTGGTATATACGTTCGTGCTTTTTCTTTTCTCGGTATGGCTACTTTCACATATTTCTTTGGATTAACAAAGCCAATGTTTGCTTTTAGCACTTTCTTTCTTTGGATTTTCTTATTTTCGTTAAGTGGTGGTTTTGCAGGTATTTCATATACTGATATTTTAGCTAAGACAATTCCAAGTGAGAAACGTACTAATCTCTATTCAATAAAACAATTCATAAGTAGTATTGCAGCTTTTCTTGGTGGTTTAGCAGTTAGTAAGATTTTTTCAATTAGTACACTAGCTTATCCAATTAATTATTCGCTTAGTTTATCAATTGGTTTTATTGGGATATTTATTGCATCAATTGGTTTTTTGATTATACCTGAACCAGAATCGAAGAATATTCCTAGTGAAAAAGAATCATTTATTGAATATTTAAAAAAAGTACCTCAATTTTTAAAAAGAGATTTTAATTTCAGACGATTTATTATTGTAGAAAATATGACTAGTTTTAGTATTATGATTATGCCATTTTATATGATATTTGCAAAAGAATTTTTTTCAATAGATAGTTCATATATTGGCCGTTATCTTCTTTTTCAAATATCAGGAACTATAGTGTCAGCTTTAATATGGGGATTATTAGCTAAAAAGCTTAATGCTAAAGCAATTATGCGAATATGTATTATCCTTGGTGGTCTTATTCCTCTAATAGCAATAGGACTATCTTTTCTAGGACCTGATTACTTTGCAATTGTATTCTTACTAATTGGATTTATCATTAGTGGCCGACGTGTTGGTTTTGAACCTTACTTATTAGATATAGCACCTGATGAACATCGTACAGAATACTTAGGAATTAGAGGATCACTTAATATCTTTAAAGTAATACTGCCAATCTTAGGTGGAGTATTTATTGAAACTTTAGGTTACTATTTTACTTTTAGCCTTGTTGCCATAGTTATGTTCTTTTCATCATTCTTATTAAAACAAAAACAACAATAAACTTAATATTCATATTGGTATTTACCATATAGCTTAGGTTGCTTATTTTTCTTTTTCTTTCCCTAGGTATATAATATGACCATGCAAGAAACGAGTGTGAGAAGTTTAAAGATAGCTTTATAACTACGTACAATTGCAGAAAAGCAACGTTCTAATCACTCGCCTGGAGTGATTTTTTGTTTTTTTAGGAGGTGATAGAAATATTATTTTACTAAAGAAAAGTAAAAATAGTTTATCATTTATAAATATACTTCCTTTACAAATATACATATGATGAGTTAGTTAAATAATTTAATAAATAAATTATAAGGAGAATAAGATAATGAAAAACAAAAAATTATTAATACTTTTAATTGTAGTTATTATGATACCTTTACTTCTTGTTTCTTGTGATACTA
>JAUUZV010000226.1 GCA_030592085.1 Clostridia bacterium
CAAACATAATACCTGATAAAAACAATGGATTTACTGCTAAAATATACGACATTGTTAAAAACGTTGTAATACCAGCAATAATCTCAGTTTTCACATTAGTATTGTGTTCTTTTAGTTTGAAAAGTTTTTGCATAAATAACCTCCATATAAAATTGTAATATTTGGACTATACAAAGAATAACTTTGATATCCCCCCATATAATGTGGTTTCCCTATGAAACAACACAATATATATTATACAAAGAATTTTTATATTCGTCAATGAATTTTAGCACCAGGTAATAAAAGAAGCACTAATAAGTGCTTCAATATCATATAATAATTAATTTTTATTCTTTTAAATCAGCTTTACAATCAAGAATAATTGTTGCCATTTTATTAGTCTCTTCAAGTAATTCAGAGAACAAATTATCAGCATATTCTCTTGAGCCTTTTTTTATGTGTGTTGCTTCTTCTCTAGCTTTTTCAAGAATTTTAGTTGCTTTTTCTTGTGCTTGTAAAGTTATTTGATGCTCACTTACCTTTTCTTTTGCTTCTTGTATAATAACATCAGATTCCATATGGGCTTTTATAATAATTTTTTTTCGTTCATCAGCAATCCACTTAGCTTGTTTTAACTCATCAGGTAAAGCTGTCTTAATTTCTTTAATAATCTCCATAGCTTCAATCTGATCAAGAGCAACCTTATCAGAAAGTGGTAATTTTCTCGATTCAGTTAACATTTTTTCTAAGTATGCAAGTCTTTCATAAACAATCATGTTATTTTCCCTTCTTTAGTTTAAGGTATATATCATCATGTATGGCATCAGGAACTAATCCTCTTATTTCGCCATTATATTTTGCTATATTTCTCACAGCTCGTGAACTTAAATGCGAATAATTAATACTTGTCATTAAAAATACAGTTTCAATTTTGTCATTTAATCTCTTATTTAATAAAGCCATTTGTAATTCATATTCAAAATCAGATACTGCTCTTAGTCCTTTAACAATAGCAGTTGCGCCTTTATTTTTTGCATAATTAATTAATAATCCTTCAAAAGTATCTACTTCTACATTATCCATGTCTTTAACACATTTTTTTACAAACTCTTTTCTCTCATCAAAAGTAAAAGTAGCTTTTTTTTCATCATTAACCCCAATAGCAATAATTAAATGATCACACATTTTCCTCGCTCTTCTTATAATGTCTATATGACCCATTGTCACAGGGTCAAAACTTCCAGGACAAATCCAAATTTTCATTATCAATCCTCTTTTTTATATATTGAAATATGAGCTATCCCATATTTTCTTTGGTCAATTAATTTGAATGCACATATTTTTTCATTAAGCTTTTCATTCCCACTATGTTCGCAGACTATTAGTCCACCTGTCATTATTATATCATTATCGTGTAATTTTTCAATTGAAGAAGTTATTAACCCACAATCGTATGGTGGATCAAGAAATACTAGATTAACTGGTTTACCAATAATATTTATTGCCTTTTTAAAATCAAGTGATGTAACTTGACAAAATTCATGAGCATTACATTTATCAATATTTTTATTTATTATATCTCTACATTTTTTTTGATAGTCATTAAAATATACAAAAGACGCTCCTCTTGATAATGCTTCTAATCCTAATTGTCCAGTTCCAGCAAACAGATCAAGAACAATTGCACCACTAATATATGGAAGAAGAATACTAAATAGAGCTTCTTTTGTTCTATCAATAGTAGGTCGAGTATCTAGCCCCTTAGGAGCTAATAACATGATTCTTTTGTATTTTCCTGCAATAATTCTTGGAATAATAGTCACTTCCTTATAAAAAAATATGCACAGAGTTTCTATTACTCTGTGCATATAATTATAAACTATTTTTTATTAAATATCTTTAGGTAATACTAGATTACATACAATTCCTACAACTGCTGCAATAAATAATCCAGAAAGTGTAACGTTTCCAATGGTGATACCACCATATACACTGATACCTATTCCTAATCCTAGAATTAATGCAACAATGATTAGATTTCTTGAATGAGCAAAATCTAGTTTTGCTTCAGATATAGTTCTAAGACCAACACTTGCAATAATACCAAATAAGATAATACTAACTCCACCCATAACAGCTTGTGGTATAGTTTGTAAAATTCCACCAAACTTTCCAATTAAACTTAAAACAATAGCAAAGATAGCTGCAATTTCTAATGTTACAGGATTGTAATTTTTAGTAACTGCTAATACTCCAGTATTTTCAGAATAAGTTGTGTTAGCAGGAGCACCAATTAAACCTGCAAACATAGTTGCTAATCCATCACCAAGTAATGTTCTATGTAGGCCTGGATCTTCAAAAAAGTTTTTATTAACAACTGTTCCATTTGTAGTAATATCACCCATATGCTCTACAAAAGTAACAATGGCAACAGGTGCTATTAATGTTATAGCTGCCCAATCAAATTTTGGAAGTATAAAGAAGTTTCCTGCAAATATTTCATTAAAGCTAAACCAATCAGCTGATGTTATAGCCGCAAAATCAACGAGACCAAATATCATACTAACAATATATCCAATGGCAATACCAATTAATATAGGTACTAGTTTAAAGAATCCTTTTGTAAATAACATAACACCAATAATAGATACAACTACTAACAATGCAATCAACCAGTTACTTGATGCTTGTCCAATAGCAATAGGTGCTAATGAAGTACCAATAACAATAATGATTGAACCTGTTACTATTGGTGGAAATAATTTTTTCACCTTATCAGCTCCAACAAAATAAGCAATAATCGATAAGATAAGATATAAAACACCAGCACACAGTATTCCACCGCCTGCTTTAGCAATCCCATCAACTGTAACTCCAGCATCAGTTCCTATTCCAGTAGTAGCTGCAACACCACCGATGAAAGCAAAACTTGAGCCTAAAAATACAGGTACTTTTCCCTTTGTAACGATGTGAAAAATAATTGTTCCAACACCAGCTGCAAATAAAGCAACTAACGGGTTAAGTCCTGTTAAGTATGGAACTAATACTGTAGCCCCAAACATGGCGAATAAATGTTGAAATCCTAAGATAAACTCTTTTCCGCCTAAACCACTATAACGACTTTGTGTAGTCATGAATCTTTCCCCCCCTTAAATTTTCCCATATAAAATGCTTTCTTTAAGTCAGAAAGCAAGCATGAAATTACGATTATAGAAATCTTTTTACCTTGCAAGTCTCTCTGGACTTAGTTAAAGGCACAACATATGTGGTATTTACAAATATTATATCTGATATA
>JAUUZV010000082.1 GCA_030592085.1 Clostridia bacterium
AAATGGGAATGGCTGATATTGTAACTTTTAGTAATAAAGGAGATGAAAAATGCTTGATTACACTAAGAGCAGCATGTCATAGCTTATATATATTAATTAGTTATATTCAAAAATTTTATAGTCCAGAAGATATTATTATTAATAGCCAATGGTTATATGAAATCCCAGCTGTTAAACTTTATTTTCTTAATTTATATAATGAGGAAAGTAAAAATATAACAGTTATTTATGATAAACATAATTATGAAAAAGGAGCAGTTCATGTGTTTAGAGAACGGCTTCTTACGAATATAGAAAACAATATATTATTGGGAGGGTAACATGAAAGAATATTTAAAAGAATATATAAGTGAGCAAGTAAAAGTTTTACAAAAAACAGATACAGAAAAACTAGAGGTAGTTTGTGAAGAATTACTTCTAGCTAGGAAAAACAATCAATCTATCTTTTTTGCAGGTAATGGTGGTTCAGCATCAACTGCATCTCACTTTACAAATGATTTAGTTAAAGGATTATCCATTGAAGGGAAAAAACGTTTTAAAGCTTTTTCACTTGTTGATCAAGTTCCTGTTATTACTGCATTAGCCAATGATTATTCATATGATGATATATTTATTGAACAGTTAAAAAACTACGGTAATAAGTTTGATGTGTTTTTTGTAATTAGCGGAAGTGGAAATTCAAAAAATGTAGTTAAAGGATTAGAGTATGCTAATAGTATTGGTATGAGAACCATTGGGTTTTCAGGACGTGATGGTGGGAAATTAAAACAATTATGTGATATTTCTGTAATCGCAGCCACTGATGGAATGGAACAACTAGAGGATATGCATGTAGTATGGGAACATGCAATTATCTGTACATTAAAAAATGAAATAATGAAGGAAGACTAATAATGATTATAAATAACAAAGAGTTAATAGTAGGCAAAATACATTCAGTAGTATTTGATTTTGATGGAACATTAAGTTTAATTAGAAAAGGGTGGCAGGAAATTATGACACCATATTTTACTGAAGTATTAATGAATTCACCTAAGCATGGATCATTAATTGATGAAAGTAACTGTGCAAGAGAATTTATTGATTTATTAACTGGTAAGCAAACTATATATCAATGTATGGAATTAGATAAACAAGTAGTCAAAAGAGGCGGTGAAAGTGTAAATCCATTAGTATATAAAAATGAATATCACAAAAGGTTATTAGAAAAAATCAATTATCGTAGAACTGGATTAGCAAACGGTAATATTAAGGCAAATGAATATATGGTACCAGGTTCAATTGAAGTGCTAAAAATGTTAAAAACACATGGAGTTGACTTATACTTAGCAAGTGGTACTGATGAACCCTATGTAAAAGAGGAAGTAGAATTATTAGGACTAACTAAATACTTTGGTGAAAAAATTTATGGAGCAAGAGATGATTTTAAGTTGTTTTCAAAGGCAATGGTCATAAAAAGAATTATTAGCGAAAATAATTTACACGGTTCTTCACTTGCAGGGTTTGGTGATGGTTATGTGGAAATTGAAAACATCAAAGAAGTTGGAGGGATTGCAATAGGAGTAGCAACTAATGAAGAAACTATGGAAGGGTTTGATGAGTGGAAAGTAAAGAGGCTAACCAAAGCAAAAGCGGATGTTATTATTGAAGATTTTAAAAATATAAACGAAATAGAAAAATTATTATTTTAAAGGAGTGAGGATATGCCATTTGAAATGTTTGATAGAAGCCAACTAAAACTTAAAGACTTATCTAAACGAGTTCATGATCTTGATATATCAGTAATGATGGATATATCAAAACCTCCAAAAAAATTTCCAAGTGAAAAAATTGATTCTATTGTAAAAGAAATTAAAAAAGCCAAAGAAAATAATGCTACAGTTTTAATGATGATGGGTGCTCATGTCATAAGAGCAGGATGTGTTCCTTGGTTAATCAAATTAATGGAACAAGGTTATATAACACATTTTGCACTAAATGGTGCAGGTTCAATACATGATTTTGAATTTGCTATGATTGGAGCGACTACTGAAAGTGTAGCTAAATATATCAAAGAAGGTCAATTTGGATTATGGAAGCAATCAGGTTATATAAATGATTATGTGAAACAAGGAGTAGATCAAGGATTAGGTTATGGAGAAGCCCTAGGAAAGGCTATTGAAGAAAGTGACTTTCCATATAAGAAATATTCACTACTAGCAGCTGGTTATAGAATGAAGGTTCCTATAACGATTCATGTGGGAATTGGCCTTGATTTTATTCACCAGCATGAAAATTGTGATGGAGCAGCTATTGGACTTGGATCATATAGAGATTTCTTAATATATGCAAAGTCAATTCAAAATCTTGAATCTGGAGTATTTTTAAACTTTGGATCAGCAGTAACTGGACCTGAAGTATATTTAAAAGCATTATCCATGGCAAGGAATGTAGCGCACCAAAATAATGAAAAAATAACTCATTTTACAACAGCTGTATTTGACTTATTAGACATTGATGAAAAAACAAAAAAAGCACCTGGAAAATCAGACCCTAGATATTATTTTAGACCGTGGAAAACAATATTAGCTAGGACAGTTGTTGATGGAGGACAAGGGATTTATGTGCAAGGAACTCATGATTTAACTGTACCTAATCTTGCATACAAATTACTTAAGTAAGGGGAATAATAATGGAGCGAAATAGAGTTATTGAATTAATTACAAATTTTAAAAATATAAGTGTAGCTGTAATAGGTGACTATTTTCTTGATAAATATTTAGTTATTGATACCTCTTTAAATGAACCATCTATTGAAACGAAGTTAACTGCATATCAAGTAACTAATAAAAGATTATATCCTGGAGCAAGTGGAACTGTATGTAATAATTTGACTTCACTTGGTGTGGGAAGTGTTTATGCAGTTGGTTTTATTGGAACAGATGGAAATGGCTATGAACTAAAAAAACAACTAGATAAAATAGGAGTAAAAAGAAATTATTTATTTGAGTCAAATAAGATGGTTACACCAACTTATATTAAACCTATGATGCTTAAAGATGGTAAAGAAACAGAAAGTAATAGACAAGATATAAAGAACTTTAAAAAAACAGATAAAGAAGTTGAGAAGCAAATAATTGATTGTTTAGATGAAGTATTTAAGAATAATGATGCAATTATAATCTTAGACCAAATGGTTGAAAACAACTGTGGCGTTATTACAACTAAGGTGCGAGAAAGAATAATAAAACTTAGTACTATTTACAAAGATAAAATTATATTTGCAGATTCACGAGCTAGAATACATCTTTTTAAAGATATATCTATTAAATGTAATAATTTTGAAGCTTGTAAAGTATTTAATAATAATTTAAAAGGAAATCCTGAATATAGAGAAACGCTAACAAGTGGTCAAAAGTTATATGAAAAGAATAAAAAGCCTGCTTTTATAACAATGGGTAAAGAAGGAATAATTACTTTTGGAGATATGGGAATTTTAAAAACTCCTTCTGTAGATGTACCTAGACCTTATGATATATGCGGTGCTGGAGATTCTGTTACAGCTTCAATTGTTAGTACATTAGCAGCAGGTGGGAATCAAGCTGAAGCTGCTTTTATTGGTAATGTTGTGGCTGCGATAACAATTAGAAAAATAGGTATAACAGGGACTGCTACTCTAGATGAAGTTCTAAAAACCTATGATGATTATTTTTATAATGTAAAATACAAGGAGGAGTTAATATGAAAATTGCATTAGGACAAATTGAATCAAAATTTATGGATATTTCTGCTAATGAATTAAAGATGACTGATATGATAAAAAAAGCTGCTAAACAAGGGTCAGATATTATTGTTTTCCCTGAAACATTTTCAACTGGTTATAATTTCTCATATATGAAAGATAATATTAATGAGTTAGGTAAGAAAACCACAGAAACAACTATTCCATTGGCATGTGAATTAGCAAAAAAACATAAAATATATATTATTATTCCTATAATTTATTATCAGAATAATAAATTATATAATTCAGCAGTTATTATTGATAATAACGGTGATGTTATAAATATTTATCATAAAAATCACTTATGGGATGAAGAAAAAAAGTATTTTACTTACGGTAGTCATGATTATCAAGTATATAATAGCCCATTTGGAAAATTTGGTGTAATTATTTGTTATGATGTGGACTTTCCAGAAACTTGTAGAACTCTTGCTATGAAAGGAGCAGAAGTTATTTTCATTCCTTCTGCTTGGGCAACGACACATAGAAATTTATGGAATGTCTTCTTACCATCTAGAGCATTGGAAAATACTGTGTATATAGCAGGAGTAAATCTAGTGGGGGATCATGGTGATTTACATTTCTTTGGTGATTCAAAGGTGTTTGATCCAACAGGTGAATTACTAATAACAGCTGGAGAAGATAAAGAGATGGTTCTTTATTATGATATAGACTTATCAAAAATAGATTCTATAAGAAAAGATTTTCCTTATTTAAAAGAGAGAAGGGCAGGTATAATCACATGGCCAAAATCTACTTAAATGAAGATAATTCACATTATTTTTATTCTAGAAAAGAAAAAAGTGTAAATAGAGTTGAAATAGAAAATTTTATTAATCAATATAAAGATAGTAATGTTGAAGTATTTTTATTATGTCCAAATAGTCAAATTACTAGTTTTAAAAGTGATGTATGGGATTGTATAGCTGATCGAATTGATGATTATCAAGAGTACTTTATTAAAAAACCAAATATGAGAGATTGGGTCTATGCAGTTCACTCTCTAATTGAGCAAGGGATTGATATATATCAAGAATTTATTGATTTACTTCGTAAAATTAATATCAAACCATATATTTCAGTTAGAATGAATGACGTACATAATGCAGATGATGAAAATGATATTTTACATAGCAATTTTTATAAAGAACACCTAGATTATCGGAGAGCCTTATATAGAGATAGGAATTGGGAAGACCGAGAATTAAATTACTTAATTAAAGAAGTCCGTGATTATCATATGTTACTCATTAATGAATATTTTGAGCGATATGATATTGATGGTATTGAAATTGATTGGATGAGATTTGGTAACCATTTTCCAACAGGTTATGCTGATGAAGGAAGACGTGTGCTAAATGAGTTCATGAGAGAAGTCAGAGAAAAAGCTGATGAATATGAAGTAATAAGAGGCCATAAAATTGCAATTGGAGCTAGGTGCCCTGTTAAACCAGAAACAGCATTTGATTTAGGTATGGATGCAATTTATTGGGCTAAAAATGGTTACATAAATTTTTTGGTTCCTACACCATTTTGGCAATCTTCTCAGGGAGATATACCCATTGAAATGTGGAAATATTTACTAGATGGAACAGATTGCCTACTATTACCTGGATATGAAGTGTGTCTACGACCTAACATTGTAGAGATATATAATTATAAAGATCCCATAAACAGTTTAGAAACTGTGACGGGACCTGCTTGTTCATATATTGATAGAGGGGCTGATGCCTTATACTATTTCAATTATATGGATAGGCAATATACACTGTATGACGATGATACTTATGATAACTTTATTAATAAAGTAGGTGATTATGATCAAATGAAGGAACGTTTGAAAAGATATGTTGTCACGTTTAATGACCGCAAACCAGACGGTCTATGGTTAGACGCTATGTTACCAAAGAAATTAACAAAAGATCAATTTATAGAATATCGAGTTCATACTGGGAATATGGCTGATAAAAAAGAGCAATATATTATTTCATCATTTACTAATGATGAACAAATTACAGAAAGTGATATAACTGTATACATTAATGGTCACCCTTGTGATTTTGTGGGAAACTATACTTGTAAAAAACCATATCCAGATACAAAAATGTATCAATGGAAGGTGCCAACTTGTGCTATAAAAAATGGCTACCAGGTAATTGAATACGTGGCAGCCACCGATAAATTATGCTTAAATTGGGTAGAAATGGTAGTTTATTGATTCTCACATTCTGCAATTATTTCCATAACTTTCAGGCTATCGCTAAGTGGTGCGATGGCCTTTTTGTTTTCAATAAAATATTCATATACTTTATCATAATAGGGAATGCTCTCATAATCACTTACAGCAATGGTTTTAGTAATCCAATTAATTGGCTTTGTGTTATCATATTTTCTACCAGTAGCTGCTAATGATTGTTGTAGTTGCAAATTTAACACTGAACGATCTTCATTATATTTTATGGTTACTTCATCATCAGTTATAGTGATAGTACCTAGTTGTCCAAAAATAACCCATTTAGGATGAGGTATATTACTAGCCATATTAATATCAATATCATAAGTTATATTGTTATCATCTTGTAAAATAATTTTTACCACATCTTCTGCATCACCAACTGATATAACTTTATTTGTTGTACAACAGATTTTTTTAATTGTAGGTTTAAATACATATAAAATGACATCAATATAATGGGCTCCATAGTTATATAACATACCACCACCATATTTTTTAAGTGCCTGCCAGTCATTTCTCACTCTATATAAATGGTTATTGTAATTAACTCTATAAATATCACCAATTAGATCCATGGATAAGACATCAAGTAAGGCGATAGTAGTAGCAGCAGTTCTATGTTGTTGATGTAACATGACTTTTTTACCAGATTTCTGACATGCTTCATATATTCCTTTTGCCTGTTTTAAATTAATAGCCATAGGTTTTTCTAAAAAAACATCCTTTCCTTTATTAAGAGCATATAATGTTTGTTCATAATGAAAATTAGTAGGAGATGCAATAACAATTAAATCAACATCTTCATTGTCAACCATTTGATAAAAATCTTCATAAATATTAACATCATATAAAT
Source organism: Clostridia bacterium (assembly GCA_030592085.1). GTDB lineage: Bacteria > Bacillota > Clostridia > DUPQ01 > DUPQ01 > JAFGUQ01. The sequence continues at coordinate 6,853 of JAUUZV010000082.1, forward strand.
CTCTAACTTCATATAGTCGTTCTTTGCTTTTATCCATACAAGCAACTACTTCAAATCTACTATCTCTTGCAGGGTCTTGTACATGTCTAGAAAAACCAACTCTACCTAATCCAGCGGTTGCAATTTTAATTTTTTTCATAGGGAACACCTCACTTATATCAATTATATCAAACTTTTGAGGTTAGCAAATATCTAATTGACAGTAAGCCATCGTAAAGCTATAATCAAATTGGCATATGCTTATAACTCGAAACCGAGTTAAAAATAAAGGAGAAATTCAATGAAAACAGATGTTTTAATAATTGGGGGAAGTGCAGCCGGTTTAGTAGCTGCAATGACAGCAAAATCTTGTAATGAGGAAAAAGGAATTACACTAATTAGAAAAGAAGAAATAGTTATGATTCCATGTGGAATTCCATATATTTTTGGGTCAGTAATGACAAGTGATAAAAATATTATGCCCGATGCAGGATTGATAAAACTTGGAGTAAATATTATTGTTGATGAAGTCATAACAATAAATAAATTAGAAAAAAATTGTCAGACGAAAAAAGGAGAGACAATTGAATATGAAAAGTTAATTATTGCAACTGGTTCAAATCCACTTAAACCTGGATGGTTAAAAGGTAAAGAATTAAAAAATGTATTTGTAATTCCAAAAGATAAAGAATACCTTGATTATTTTCATAAGCAATTAGAAAATTTACAGAAAATTGTTATAATTGGTGCTGGATTTATTGGGATTGAAGTAGCTGATGAATTAAATAAGATTGGTAAAGATGTAACTGTAGTAGAAATATTACCAAGAGTTCTAGGAACAGCATTTGATGAAATTGTAGCAAGTGAAGCAGAACAATGTTTAGTTGATAGAGGAGTTAAAGTAAATACAGGTATAGGAATTAAAGAGATTCTTGGAAGTGATAAAACGGAAGCTGTATTATTAAATAATGGAGAAACAATTAAAGCAGATGCAGTTATATTATCACTTGGTTATGTTCCTAATGTTGAATTAGCAAAACAAGCAGGATTGGCACTTAATGAATTTGGATTTATTGAAGTTGATCAATATAGAAGAACAGGGGAACCTGATATATTTGCAATTGGTGATTGCTCTGAAAAGCGTGATTTTGCCACTGGTAAACTTTCAAAAATCATGTTAGCCTCAACTGCCTGTGCTGAAGCACGAGTTGCTGCAATGAACTTATGTAAATTATCAACAGTAAAAACTTTTAGAGGTACTATTGGTATATATTTTACAGCTATAGGAGATACAGCATTTGGAGTAGCTGGATTAAACAAAGCAATGGCAATTAAAGAAGGATTTGATGTAGAAACCGGTAGTTTTACAGGAATTGATAGACATCCTGGTAAACTAGAGGATTCACATAAACAAATGGTTAAATTAATCGTTTCAAAGGATAATGGATTAATATTGGGTGGAGAAGTTGTTGGTGGTACAAGTACAGGTGAATTAACAAATGTTATTGGTTTTATGATTCAAAATAATATGACAGTTAACGATGTAATTGTTTCACAAATAGGAACTCATCCTATGTTAACAGCATCACCTGCAGGATATCCTTTAATTAAAGCAGCAGAAATAGTTGCGAAAAAATTAAAAGGTTAAGAGTAAAAGGAAAATTATAAAGAGAACAAGATGTTAAAAAAGCATCTTGTTTTTCTTTTAATTTATAAAAAGTCATAGTATAGTAAATCTATAAGTGAAGGAGATTAACATGCAATTAGCAACAATGACAAATATATTTAGGCAACTTCCTAATCAAGTAAAACCATTAGATGATATAGAATGTATAAAGAGAGCTTACGATATTGGATTTAGGGTATTTGATTTTAGTGTAACCTCCATTGGCAAAGGGACTTCAAGAATTTGTGATGATGACTGGGAACAATTTATTGATAACCTTGGTAATCAAGCAGAAAAATTAGGGGTTACATTCAATCAATCTCATATTCCATTTAAAAGTGGCTTTGACTATAGATGGGGTACTGAAGAAGAAAAAGATTATTTTATGAAAATATCTAATCGAGCTATTATTGCTACAAAGCGATTAGGTGCTACAAATACAGTTATACATCCAGTAACAGAAGCTATTAAAACAGAGGGAAATCTAAAAGAGTCAATAACACTAAATCATGAATTTCATTCACAGGTAATTGAATGGTGTTTTCAAAATAATATTAATGTTAATTATGAAAACATGCCACAGTATGGACCAAAGAGACGTTTTGGCGCAACTTATGATGACTTACTTCATTTAATTAAGTCATATAATGATAATAGAATTGGTATTTGTTGGGATTTAGGTCATGGTAATATGAATATGTTTGATCAATCAATAGCACTTAAAGCAATTAGTCCTTATTTAAAAATGATTCATGTACATGATAATCATGGTGAACGAGATGAACACCTATTACCTTATCAAGGAACAACAGATTGGTCAAAGATTATGACCACATTAAAGGAAATTAATTATGATGGTGATTTCACTATAGAAGTAATTACAAATGCTAATTTCCCAAATGAACTTAAAGATCAGATCGCAAGTTCTATATTTGCAGTAGGTACATATTTAGTTGGTCTAGCGAATAAATAGTTGAAATATTGTCAATTTACTGTATAATACTACTAAGTAGTATAGAAGTATGGTTAGGACATTTAAAGAATAAACGCGTAAAAAGGTATGTTAATACCCTTTTATATTAGTAATACTACTGATTTAAAAGGGTTTTCTTTTATAAAAAAATGTTCTAGTAAAAAGGGAGGTTATTTATGTTTGGAATTAGTGATGTTGGTATTTGGTTAGCTTATTTGCTATGTATCATCAGTGCACTTCTTTGTCTTGGTTATGGAATTATTAACTGGAATAAAGGGGGAAATGATGAGGCTGAATTAGCTAAGGAAGCCAAGTGGGAAAAAGA
>JAUUZV010000048.1 GCA_030592085.1 Clostridia bacterium
ATAAAATAAATAATATATTTGGTTTCTTTTTCATATCAATCAAATTTCCTATACAATTTCATATAACTCTTTTGCTGAATCTTTTTTCACATGTTCTGTTACTTCAAGTACCCTTATACTAGATACTTTATTTCCGAATGTTATGGCAATAACATCACCAATTGCTACTTTTGCAGAAGGTTTTGCTTCTTTTCCATTAATAGTAACACGTTTATTCTCACAAGCTTGATTTGCTATTGTACGTCTTTTAATCAACCGTGATACTTTTAAGTATTTATCCAATCTCATCTTTAGCTTCCTCCCATATCTTATCCATTTCATTAAGTTTCATTTCTTTTAATGATAAATTTCTTTTTTCACACTTGTTTTCCATATATTCAAAACGTTGTATAAATTTTCGATTTGTACGTTGTACTGCAATTTCTGGATCAATATCCATAAATCTACAAACGTTAACTAAGGAAAACAATATATCTCCCATTTCACTTTCTTTTTTATCTTGGTCCATTTCTTTTACAGCTTCAAGAAATTCTTCAATTTCTTCTCGAGTTTTATCAAAGGGTCCATCACTACTATCCCAGTCAAATCCAACCTTAGCTGCTTTATCTTGTATTTCATAACTTCTCATAAGCCCTGGTAAAGTTGTTGGAATATCTTCTAATACATGAATTCCTTTTTTTAGTCCCTTTTCTTTATTCTTTATGTCATTCCAACTTTGTAATGCTTCCTCTTTTGAATTTGCAATTACATCACCAAAAACATGTGCATGTCTAGATATCATTTTTTTAGAAACCACGTCAACTACATCATCAATAGTAAAAGCCCCTTCTTCTTTTGCGATTTGAGAATGAAGCATAATAAGTAATAAAACATCACCTAGTTCTTCTCTCAATTTTGTCATGTCATTTAAATCTACAGCTTCAATGGCTTCATAACTTTCTTCAACTAAATGATTTTTTAACGTCTGATGAGTTTGTTCTTTATCCCAAGGACAACCATTTTCACTACGTAATTGTTCAATGATTTTTTCAAAATCAGCAAAATTATAAGTTTTCTTTTCCATATTTACTCCATTGTGGCAATAATAATACTAGCCACATTCTTCATCGGTGTCTGCGAATCCATACTTTGTTTCCTCAATCGTTTATATGCTTGCTCTTCGCTCATGTGTAATTTATCCATTAAAAGCCCTTTAGCTTTTTCAATTATTTTCCGCGTTTTTATATCTTCTTTTAATTTGTTAATTTCATTCTCTAATAACTGCATACCTTTTCGACTTTTTAATGATATTTCAATTGAGTTATATAAAACTGACCGATTAAGTGGTTTTCCTAATCAAATTAGTGATGGATAAGTAAACAGTGATTCTGCATAATCTTTTTGTACTTGATTACAAAGCATAATCATTGAGCATAGACCACCTTTAATAATTATGTCTCCTACATTTATTCCTGTCATATCTCCTAACTCATAATCACATACTAATAAATCAGGTTGATAAGTTCTAACTTTTCTAATTGTTTCATTTCCAGAGGTACAAATATCAGAAACTATAAAAAATTCCTGTTCTAATACGCTTTTTATTTTATTGGCAATCTTAGCAGAACGAGCTGCAATCAAGATAATAGCGTTTTTCATTTGTCCTCCTGTACTTTTTACAATTATACCATAAAATAACTAGATATTTTAGTATGTAGCCAGTAGGACTCTATCATTTTTTTGATAATCTTTATAGTGTGAAATTTCAGTAAATTGATAATGTTTTAATAATTTTATAACAGCATCTTTTTGATTATATCCAATTTCTAAAATCAAATGAGCTCCTGGTAATAAGTGATTTCTACTTTGTGATATTATTTGTCTGTAAAATGAAAGTCCATCGTCTCCTCCATCAAGAGCTAGAAGTGGTTCATAATCTTTAACATCAGTCATTAAAGTATTAATTTCTTTGCTTGCAATATATGGAGGATTAGAGATAATAAGATTATATTTCTTATTAGTAATCTCACTAAAAAGATCACTTTTCACAACTGTTACTCTTTTTTCAAGATTATATTTTTTTACATTCTTAGTAGAAATCATAATACATGTTTCATCAATATCAATTAACGTAACATTTGAATTATTAAATTTTCTTGCATAAGCAATTCCTAAAGCTCCACTACCACAGCAAATATCTAAAACATTTTGTTTAGCTTTTAGATTTGATAAAATCTCAATTATAATTTCACTATCGCTTCTAGGAATTAGAACTCCTTTTTTAACATGTAGGATCATATCCATAAAATGAGCGCTATTAGTTATATATGCAATTGGTATCAATTTATTTCTAAGTATTATAACATCCTTATACTCATGCTCTTCCATAACAGATACCATATCATTCATATGAGTATATAAATAAGTTTTGTTTTTTCCCAAAACAAAAGACAAAAGAATAAATGCCTCATTTATTCTTTCATCTTCAGATATATTTGTTAAATGATTTTCTGCATATTCTAGCAGGTCTTTTATTACCATTTATCTTCGCCTTCTACTTCAGGGATTACAGCTTTAAATGCTGCAATAGCAACTTCAACCATATCATCGTCTGGTTCTTTTGTTGTTAAACGTTGCAACCATAATCCAGGGGCTGATATAATTTTTGAAAACATTCCATCAGTTCTCCCAGAAATTCTAATAATTTCATATGAAATACCAGAAACAACAGGAATAAGTGCTAATCTAATTAATACGTTAATAATTGGTGAATGCCATCCTGTAAATGAGAAAACAATAATACTAATAATTAATACAATAAACATAAATGAAGTACCACATCTTTTATGATATGTTGTGTACTTCTTAGTATTCTCTACGGTTAATTCTTCATCATTTTCATATGTTGAAATAGTTTTATGTTCTGCACCGTGGTACATCCATACTCTCTTAATGTCTTTCATTCTAGAAACTAATGCTAAATATCCAACAAATATTGATATTCTTAGTATCCCTTCAAATAAGTTATTTAATATAACTTGATCTTTGAAAATTAGACTAATTATAAAATTAGGTAAAAGAATAAATAAACCTACTGAAAAGAATAGTGCAATTATTACACTAAAATATATCATTACGGTCATTAATTTATCACCAAATTTATCTTCAAGCCATTTATCAAATTTAGTAGGCTCTTCTTCACCTTCTAAATCAGCAAGAGAAGCTGCGAACATTAAAGCCTTCATTCCACTTACCATTTGTCCAAACAATCCAACTACACCTCTAATAAAAGGTATTTTTCTAAATTTATTACGATGTGGTAAATCTTCTACTTTTATTTCAATTTCATTATCAGGCTTTCTAACTGCAACTGCTTTTTTATGAGGACCAATCATCATGATTCCCTCTAACAGTGCCATTCCACCTATACTTGTTTTTTTCATTACTACCTCTTCTTAATAAAAAGGAGCTGATATCCATCAGCCCCCCATTGTATATTATTTGATACCATATTTTTTCTTGAACTTATCAACTCGTCCACCAGTGTCAATTAACTTTTGCTTACCAGTAAAAAATGGGTGACAATTCGAACAGATCTCCACACGAATTTCCTTTTTTGTTGAACCTGTTTCAAATGTATTACCACAGGCACATGTTACCTTTGTTTGATTATATTCAGGATGGATTCCTTTTTTCATCCGACTCACCTCTTTCAATTGTGTCTCACTGTTAACTGATAGTTATCTCGTGTTAACGCAAAAAGTATTATAACATACGATTTTTATGTTTACAAGCATAATTCTTATAAATAATCATTCTGATTATTTGATTGTTTAACATTAATACTATTTGCAAATTCTGCATTATCCTTAGTTCTAAGTAATTTATCAATAAACCATTCTGTAGTTTCAACAGTTCCCATATTATTCATTGCTTTTCTAATTGTCCAAATACTATCTAATTCTTTTTTTGTTAAGAGTAAGTCTTCTCTTCTAGTGCCTGATCGGTTAATATCTATTGCAGGGAATACTCTTTTTTCTGATAATTTTCTATCAAGATGTAATTCCATATTACCAGTCCCTTTAAATTCCTCATAAATAACATCATCCATACGGCTACCTGTTTCAATTAGTGCAGTAGCTATAATTGTCAGACTACCACCAAATTCAATATTTCTAGCAGCTCCAAAAAATCTTTTTGGATGATGTAGAGCACCTGGGTCTAATCCACCAGATAGAGTTCTACCTGTTGGAGACATTGTTATATTATATGCCCTAGCTAAACGAGTAATACTATCAAGTAATACTACAACGTCTTTTCCTTGTTCAACTAATCTTTGAGCTCTCTCAAGAACCATTTCTGCAATCTTAATATGATTTTCAGGTACTTTATCAAATGTTGAATAAACAATCTCTCCATTAATTGATCGTTGCATATCTGTAACTTCTTCTGGTCTCTCATCAATTAATAAAACAATTAATTCAATCTCTGGATAATTAGTTGAAATACTATTAGCAATTTTTTTCAATAAAACCGTTTTACCAGCTTTTGGTGGGGAAACAACTATTCCACGTTGTCCTCTACCTATTGGAGCAATTAAATCAATAATTCTCGTTGAGAGTTCTCTTTGTTTAATTTCTAACACCAGTCTATCATCTGGAAATATTGGTGTTAATCTAGAAAAATTAGCTCGTTTCATTGCAATACCTGGTACATCACCATTTACTGTATTTACAAATTGTAATGCTTGAAATTTTTCACCATCTGTTTTTCTCTTGGCAATTCCTTCAATTTTATCACCTGTTCTAAGTGATAATTTTTTAATCTGAGAAGGAGACACATAAATGTCTTTAGGACCATATGTGAAATTTTCTGTACGCAAGAAACCGTAGCCATCTGGTAATATTTCAAGTATACCTGATACTGTTTCACCAGTAATTTCTTTTCTGGCTGGTTTTTGTTTTTTTTGTTGCAAGTTTGTATCTGAAGTGATTTCGACTGGTTCAATCATATTATCTTCTGTTTTAGAAGGTGCCTTACTTTCAGTTTCCGGCTTTCCCTCATCTGTTAACTTTCCAGCTTCTAATATTTGTTCAATTAACTGATCTTTTCTCATGACCGTGACACTTTTAATGCCCATCATCTTCGCAATATAGCGTAAATCGGCTAACTTTTTACTTTTTAATACATCCATATTTTGCATAATAATACCTCAATTTCGAATCTATCATACATATTTAAAAATTGCTTGTGATTTTTAGAAATTCTACATAGATTATAACATAGGCATATTTTACAGTCAACAATACTAAATGTCAAACATTTATTTTCAAACAAGCTATTTATGAATAGTTATCTCATTTTTTTAGTTTATTAAGATGATAAATAGACTTTGAATCCGGATCAACTAATCCATGAACAAAGAAAATAACAATCTCCTCTAAAAAACCAATAATGTATATAACTAATATGGCGCTTAAAAAATATGTTGTATCAAAGAAATGCGAAAGCACCATAAAAAAGAATACTAGTAATGATGGTAATCGCATTATTGAAGTATGCATCATTACAGGTTTTTTAAATAAAATAACTGATATAATAAATGAAACCGCTACCACTGACAACCCAACAATTAAAAGTGTCATGTTAGGAGCTAGATAAGCTGGATATAATCTATATATAAAATATGCAGTAGATATATAAAAGAATACATCAGCTGTAGAATCCATTTGTGACCCGATTGGACTCTTTTGGTTAAACCGCCTAGCAATTTGCCCATCAAAAAAATCAGTAGATGCAATTAATATATATGCTATAAAGAATGCAAGACGCATGTCCTTAAGAGCAAATACAAATAAAAGTGGTAGAAATACTATTCTACTTAATGATAGAAAATTGGGTACTGTAAGATTTTCTTTTTTAAAAATGATATTGTCCTCCAAACTAGCTAATAATTTTATTACATTTTATCACTACGTAATAAGTTTATCAATATATACTCGATTTAGTGGATATAATCACATAAATATTGTATAATTAATCTAGGAGTGTTTTTATTTGACAAATAAAGATTACCATATTAACTACAAAAGAAAACTAAGTTTATCTATTGTATAAACTAATAGCAGTTCGACCTTTTTAAAGGCTGAAGTGCTTTTTTATTTATTGGAGGTACTTATGAAAAAAACTTTTGTTTTAGACACAAATGTCTTACTCCAGTCTCCCTATTCAATTTATACTTTTGAAGACAATGACATTGTCATTCCAGCCGTTGTACTTGAAGAACTTGATAAGTTTAAAAAAGAAAACAATGACTTAGGTGCCAATGCTAGAGAAGTAGCTAGAATGCTTGATCAACTTAGAGTTGAGGGCAATCTTAATAATGGTGTTTTACTTGAAAGTGGTGGAATGCTTAGGATTGAATTAAACTGTGAGCATGTTATACTACCTGAATGTTGGGATGGTAAAAAAAATGATAATCGTGTTCTAAAGGTATGTATTGGCCTTAAAGAACAAGGACTAAATGTTATTCTAGTCTCCAAAGATATTTTTGAGCGAATTAAAGCAGAAATTGTTAATATAACTGCACAAGACTTTTTTCATGAGCAAGTTCCAATTTATGAAGAACAATACACTGGAAAAATAGATTTATTCACAGAAGAAAGTTTATTAAATGAATTTTATAAAAATGGGTTAATCCATCCAGAAGATACATATATAAATTATGAAAATAATATTAAAGGTAATAATAATTTAGTTGTTAATCAGTTTGTCATTTTACATTCACTTACTAATACCAAACATACTGCGCTTGGGCGGTATGATGGTAAATTAATTGTACCTCTTATGTTTCATAAGGAGCATCCATTTGGTGTTACTCCGAGAAATGCTAATCAAAAATTTATACAAGAAGCATTGATGATGAATTCTGATACAGCTCCTTTATGCATATTAAAAGGTCCAGCAGGAACTGCAAAAACATTTTATTCCCTTGCTGTTGGTCTTCAAAAAGTTTTAGAAGAGAACTCATATAGGAAAATTTTAGTTTGTCGACCAAATGTTAAAATGGATGAAGATATTGGATTTCTACCTGGTACTGAAGAAGAAAAAATTGCGCCATATATGCGACCTGTTATTGACAATCTTGAAGTGTTATTTGATAGTGAAAATCATGATAAATATAAAAACGAATTTGAGCTTAATGATAAAATACAAGAACTCTTTGACAGACATATTATCACTACAGAGGCCATTGCTTTCATTAGAGGTCGTTCAATTGTTAATCAGTGGGTTATTATTGATGAAGCTCAAAACCTAACACCACGGCAGGTCAAAGGAATCATCACTAGGGCTGGAAAAGGAACAAAAATAATTTTAGCTGGTGATCCTTTCCAAATTGATCATCCTTTCTTAGATACAAGAACCAATGGATTATGTTTTGCAGCAGAGAAAATGAAAGGTAGTCAATTAGCATTTCAACTGTCATTAACAGAAGAAGACTGCGAACGATCACCACTTGCTTTCGAAAGTTCTAAACGTATGTAATTAGAAAAGGCCTACAATACTACCATCTTCTAAAAGATCCATATTATTAGCTGCAGGAATTTTTGGTAATCCAGGCATAGTCATAACACGACCAGTTAAAACAACAATAAATCCTGCACCTGATTTTAATTCGACATTTCTTATTGATAATGTAAATCCTGTAGGTCGTCCTAGTAATTTTGGATTGTCAGAGAAGGAATATTGGGTTTTAGCCATACAAACAGGTAAGTTTCCTTTTTTAATTCTCTCAATATTAGAAATTGATTCTAAAGCTTTATCACTAAAAGCTACATCTTTAGCTCCATATATTTCAGTTGCGATTTTATTAATTTTATCAACAATAGAATCATTAACATCATAAAGATAGGAAAATGAAGAAGGTTCATTAACTTTCTTAATAACTAATTTAGCTAAATCGATTCCCCCTTTACCTCCATTGGCAAAAACAGTTGAATAAGCAAAAGGTACATTACCTAAAAGTTTACTTAATAGGGTTTCTTCTTCTTTGGTATCACTAGCAAAACTATTTATTGCTACAACTACTGGAATAGAGAATTTACGTAAATTTTCAACATGTTTTTCTAAATTTACAAAACCTTTTTCTAAACTTCCTTCACCGTTATATTTAAGTGCTCTTATAGTTGCTACTAACACAACACACTTTGGAGTTAATCCGCCCATTCTACACTTAATGTTAAAGAATTTTTCTGCCCCTAAATCTGAGCCAAATCCAGCTTCTGTAACTACATAATCAGCATATTTCATAGCAGTTTTTGTGGCCACTATACTGTTACAACCATGTGCGATATTAGCAAAGGGACCTCCGTGAATAATTGTTGGTGTGTTTTCAAGAGTTTGAACAAGATTTGGTTTTAAAGCATCTTTTAATAACATTGTAACAGCACCTGCTACCTTAAGGTCACTAACATATATAGGTTCCCCTGAAGTTGTATACCCTATCATGATATTTGAAATTTTTTCTTTTAAATTTTTTAAACTTGTGGCTAAACATAAAATTGCCATAATTTCAGAAGCTGCTGTAATTGTAAATCCATCAGTTCTAGTTAGGCCTTTTTTTCTACCTTCAATATGCACTGTTACTCTTCTAAGTGCTCGATCATTCATATCCATGCATCGTTTCCATGTAATTGCTTTTATATCAATATCCAATTCATTCCCTTGATGGATATGATTATCAATAATTGCACTAATACAATTATTAGCAGATGTTATAGCGTGCATATCCCCTGTAAAATGAAGATTAATATCTTCCATAGGAACAACTTGTGAATAACCTCCACCAGCTGCTCCCCCCTTAATCCCCATTACAGGTCCTAGTGATGGTTCACGTAGAGCAATCACTGTTTTATAATTAAGTTGATTCATGGCCATACCTAGTCCAATGCTTGTTGTAGTTTTTCCTTCTCCTGCTGGTGTAGGGTTAATGGCTGTAACTAAAATCAACTTACAATTGCTATTTGCACTTTCTTCAGTAAATGGGATTTTCGCTTTATATTTTCCATAGGGTATTAATAATTCCTCATCTATGCCCAATTTAGTAGCTATGTTGGTTATTTTTTCCATTTGGCATTTTTTTGCAATTTCAATATCACTTTTCATTCTAGTCTCCTATCTAAAAACTGATCCCCCAATAAACTCTCTTAGTATTGAAGTAATACATATATTATTATCAGCCACTTCCCTAAAGTAACTTAACAATTCAAGTAAACGTTCTGCTTCTGAATAACTTTCATCATTATTACTTACTTTCTCTAAAATTGGAATAGCTAATTTTTTTAATACACCGTGTTCATATATTAATGAACTATTAAATACATCATCAGCATCATCTTGATAAGGAAAAATATATTTATCTTCTCCTTTTCTAACTGATGACCACATAGATAAAGTTCGCTCTGCTTTAGCACCCCTATACTGATAATCTCGAACAATTCGTCTAATTAATCTTGTATCAGTGGAAGGTAGCCTATTATGATAATCAATATTTATTGATGTTAAAGCACTTATATATATTTTATGAACTTTATCCATTGGAAGTCCTTCATAAAGTCTAGGATTTAGCCCATGAATACCTTCAAAAATAATTACACTTTTTTCATCAATATTAATATCACGATAATCAATTACTGTTTCTGTAGAAAAATCATAAATTGGAATTTTTGTTTTTCCTTCATTTAGTAATTGTGTCACATTGGTTTTTAATAAATCTAAGTCTAATCCATCAATTGATTCATAATCTAATTTACCCTCTATATCATATGGGATTTTCCCAAATCCTTTATAGTAACTATCTAGAGATATAACACTACCCTGTAGTCCATTAGCTTTTAATTGTAAAAGCAAACGTTTTGAAAATGTTGTTTTCCCTGATGAGGAAGGACCTGCAATAAATGCAAATTTTTTCTTTTGATTTGTAATATGATCTGCGATATATGCAATCTTTTTTTCTTGAAGAGCTTCTGATACTAATATTAGATCCTTTATTTTTCCTGATTCAACAATTTCATTTAAATCACCTATTTTTTCAACACCAAGAATTTTTCCCCATTCTTTATATTCTGCAAACATTTCAGATAAATGATGCTCATTTTTCATATCTGGTAATTTACCTGGAGAAAATCTATCAGGAAATAATAATAAGAAGCCATTATCATATGGTAATAAATCAAATATATCCACATAACTAGCATCAGGTGCCATTACACCATAAAAATAATCAAATACTCCTCCAAGACTATATAAAATCACTTTGTTATTATGTTGAGACTTAATCATTTCAACCCTGTCCTCTCGCCCACTTTGAAAAAGGATTTTGGAAGCAATATCTTTACTATAGCTATGTTTTTCAATTGGCATAGCAGAATTAATAATTTTTTTCATTCTTTTTTTAATTGTTTGTAACATTTCATATGTAACATTATTACCAACTAGTTCACAGTATCCACCCTTATTAATTGAATAATTAATTTTAATACGTGAATCAGTTAGCACATCATCTACTGCTTTAATAAGTACAAATTTCAATGTGTTTCTATATACCCTTATTCCTTCAATAGATGAAATATCTACTAATTCTTGATTAACCTTAGCTGCTACAACTTTTGCAGCCATTTTTTCTTGATATTTATTTGCTCTATCAATTAGGTTCATTTACTTTTACTTCCTTTTAAAATATAGTGACAGCTAATCATTGAGGCCAGTGAAATTATATATCCATGAAAAAATATTGATCCTAATTTTGTAACAATTGCTATGAAAAATTGTAATGGCATCATTCTGATTAAGAAATCTGTATTTGGATCTAGTAAATATAAATCATTTGTAAAGAATACTTTATGAAAACTTGACCAAAAAGCATTAAAATCAATTAATGCGTATGCACCAATTAACAATATAGCTAGGAGTGTTATTATCATTGTTGCAGATACTCCTTTAAAAAACTTATAATTAAAAGCTTCTCGATTTGTAGTAATTTCCATAATAAAAATTACTATTAAAAGAGCAATTCCCACATTTAATAAATGTTGAGCTAAAATTATTAAATTTTTAACATCCACCATGTGCGCTTTTTCTCGTTCGTTAAATATTTCCGTTTCAACATTAAAAACAATACCAGTCACCGATAAGTCTTCCCTATCTCCTTTTATATAGTTAATAAGTGTTTCTGTCGCATCATCTAGTGTAACTTGTGAACTTCCAGCATATTCTGCAATAGCATATTCTAGCTGTATCTCTTTATATGTTTCACTTGATAATCCAACATTTAAAATTGCATATATTAATAATATAACAACTACTATAACTCCGAAAAAAACAGAAACAATTTTTGTTCTAACAATGTTCATTAGTAAAACCTCCCAAAATGATGTCATTTTCTCTCATTGATAAACCTCTAATCTGACCATTAGGAGAATCATCTACCAAATAATATACTACATAAATCTCACCATCATTAAATTGTATCCATCCTGAATAACCTATATCAGACACTTTGCTTCTATCAAAATCAAGTGGTAAAATTCTTGATGATTGTTCTTCACGTTTAGTAGCTAATAGTGAGGTCTCATTCATAAATGCTGCAAAAAGATTTTGTGTCCAAAAACCAACCCAACCTTTTCCTCCTTGCATAAATCGATGAGTAATCATATACATACCACTTTGTAATCGATTTGCAACTGGTCTATGACAACCTGGTATTGGTAAACGATAAGGACCTTCCCAGGTCAAGCCATTGTCTTTTGAAATTGTTTTGTAACAATCTTTCCCTTCTCCTGAATTTTCTCTTAAAAAGCAAA
>JAUUZV010000196.1 GCA_030592085.1 Clostridia bacterium
ACCAGTTACATATACTTTTATTAAATCTATTTCGATTTCAATAACAGCAGGTATTTCTGGCAAGTCATCTAATTCAATGATTTTACCTTTTGAACTTGTAAAATAAATAATAATTAATATTATTAACGTAATTACTGTAATAATTACAACTGTTCTATTTTGATATAGAAAACGAATAATTTTCATAATTGTAATTTCGCTGCTCTGGGATAATTTCCTTTATTTGTCATTTATTTTATTAATACTACTTATTGTTTTTCTGATATAATATTAATATGAACAAAAGACGAAATCTATTTAAGTACATCAGTGGTATCACAATTATTTTACTCATACTGTTAACTTACTCAGTACCAATTATAAAAGCTGAGCCAGCTACACCCTACTCTTATGTAGTTATAGATAGACTATCAGGAGATATTTTATTACAAAAAAATGCTCATGAACTAATATATCCTGCAAGTACCACAAAAATACTTACAGCTATAGTTGCACTTGAAAATTCAGGCCTTTCAAGTACCATGACAGCAAGTGCTGTTGCAACTGGTGAATTAGAATCAGGAGCTGTAAGATTAGGGTTGATAGAAGGTGAGCAAATGCAGTTTTATGATTTGCTTCATGCTCTTTTATTAAAAAGCGCAAATGACGTAGCTTTAGTAATAGCTGAAAATATAGGAGGTAGTGTATCTACTTTTGAAGAAATGTGTAATGATTTTGCTTTTGAAAAAGGTGCAATTAATACTCATTTTGTAAATCCCCATGGTTTACATGATGATAATCATTATACAACTGCATATGATTTAGCAATTTTAGCTGATTATGCCATGAATAATTATACTTTTTCATCAATTACTAGCAAAACTGATTATATGTTAAATGAAACCACCTTACATCCATCATTCCCACGATTAGTAAACAGTAATCCTATTTTAGGCAAAAATGATGGTTATGATTTTATTGTTACTGGAATTAAAACAGGATACACAAGTAAAGCAAAATACGTACTTGTTGCAAGTGCTCGTAATTATGATGGGCGTGAAGTTATTTGTGTAGTAACAGGATGTGAAACCAGATTACTTTCAGGACAATTTTCACTAGATTTAATAAAACAAGCTTTTAATAACTATCAGGTTCAGTCAATTATATCATCAGGTGAAATTGTAGCTAATTATTTAATTGATCAAATATCTATTCCATTAGCCGCATCAAAACAACTTGAGTACCTACTACCTAAAGATAGTGATTCTTGGCAAATTAATAAAGAAGTAACTTTAAATGATTTAATTACTCCACCAATATATCAAGGTGATATTTTAGGAGAGATAACCTATTCACAAAATGATGTAATCATTGGACAATCTTTATTAGTAGCTACTAGAGAATATGTAATAGATACTCCTATTAATAATTCACTAATTATATTAACAAAAAACCAAGTAGAAAATTTATCTTATCACTATGTTTGGTTTATCATTTCCATCATATGGGTTATAATAGTTTTATCAATTTTATTAATTCTAAACAGATTCAAAAGAAGAAAAAACAGGAGTGAAGATCATGATTGAAAATTTAGCAAATATTGAAGCAATGCTTGTAGGTATGTTACTTATTTTACTATTTGTAACACTAACCTTCTTATTAATAATAATATATCTTAGTAATAGAGATAAGCGATTTATTATGCCTATTATAAGACCTAGTTCTGATGAGCAATTTATAAAAGATGCAATTGCAGCGATATCTCAAAATAAAAATGCATATAAAGAAAAACTAATTCAAATATTAGAAGATCAAAATTCTTCACCATTAATTGAAGAAGGTAGCAATTTAGCTATATTACCACTTAAAAACTATGGTAATAGTGCTGCTATAGATATTGAGTTAAATAAAATGGCAGGTTATTATCCATCAGATGGTATGGAAAATAGGCTTTTTTCCCTTGGTAGCCATCAATCTACTTTTCTATTCCTAGCTATACCAAACGAATTAGTTAATCATTTAGGAATTAGTAAGATTAAAATGAAATATAAAAATGTTCATGGTAGCAGATGTAAAAGTAAATTCTCCTATACTATTTCAAAAGGGTCATCTGTACAAATTGATGAAAAAACTACTATTCATGTAATTGTGCAAGTATAAAAAAGGAGGATTAGTCCTCCTTTTATCTTATTACAATATTTATTAATTTTTTAGGAACAGCTATTATCTTGATTATATGCTTACCTTCAATTAACGATTTAATTTCCTCATCAGATTTTACAAGATCACTCATTTCATCTCTTGTCATTGTAGATGAAATCATCACTTTATGTTTTATTTTTCCATTAATCTGAATAACAATTTCTACTTGATCATCAATTGTTTTTTCTTCATTAAATAATGGCCATGATTGTTCGTTTAGTAATCTGTCAAATTCACATTGCTCCCATAGTTCCTCTGTTATATGTGGTGAAACAGGGTTTAGTAGTATTAAAAATGTAGACATTTCGCTTTTTGTAATACTTCCCTTATGATAAATATCATTTGTTAACGCCATTAGTGTTGCAATGGCTGTATTAAATTTTAATGTTTCATAGTCATTGGTAACTTTCTTAATAGCTTTATGAAAATTACTTTCTAAGTCGGTTGAGTAATCATCACCATCTACCATCATATCAGTAAGTCTATAAACTCTATCTAAAAATCGTTTACATCCTTTAACACCATTCATAGACCAAGGAACACTTTTTTCAAAGTCACCTATAAACATTTCATACATTCTTAATGTATCAGCACCATATTCAACAATAATCTCATCAGGGTTAACAACATTTCCTCTAGATTTTGACATTTTCTCACCATTCTCACCTAGAATCATTCCGTGAGCAGTTCTCTTTAAGTAAGGTTCTTTTGTTGGTACTACTCCAATGTCATACAAGAAACGATGCCAAAAACGCGAATATAGCAAATGTAGTGTTACATGTTCCATTCCACCGTTATACCAATCAACAGGTGTCCAATAAGTTAGTAGCTCTTTATCTGCTAATTCACTATCATTATGTGGATCAATGTAACGTAAATAATACCAAGATGATCCAGCCCATTGTGGCATTGTATCTGTTTCTCTCTTTGCAGGTTTTTGACATTTTGGACACGTTGTATTAACCCAATCTGTAACTTTTTTTAAAGGAGATTCGCCATTTTCTGTTGGTTCATAATCATCAATTTCTGGTAACTTTAATGGTAATTCACTTTCGTCAATTGGAACCCATCCACAATCATCACAATAAACAAGTGGAATAGGCTCTCCCCAATAACGTTGTCTTGAAAATACCCAGTCACGTAATTTATAGTTTGTTTTTGCATAACCAATTTTCTTTTCTTCAAGATAAGTTGTTATTTTTTCTTTAGCTTCTTTAACAGGTAGTCCATTTATAATACCTGAATTAATCATGATACCTTGGTCAATATTTGTGAAAGCTTCAATTTCTATATTTCCACCACTTACTACCTCAACAATAGGTAAATTAAATTTTTTCGCAAATTCATAATCTCTACTATCATGTGCTGGAACAGCCATTATAGCTCCAGTTCCATAAGTCATTAATACATAATCTGATACCCAAACTGGAATTTCTTTTTGTGTAACAGGATTTATAGCACTTAATCCTGCAATCTCAACCCCTGTTTTATTTTTATTTAGTTCAGTTCTCTCTAAATCAGATTTTAATGATGCTTTTTTTTCATAATCAATAATATCTTGATAATTTGTAATTTGTTTTTTATATTTTTCAATATATGGATGCTCTGGAGAAATAACCATATATGTAGCTCCATATAAGGTATCTGGTCTAGTTGTATAAACTCTCAAATAATCATCTGTGTCTTTTAATACAAAATCTACTTCAGCACCATATGAACGACCAATCCAATTTTTTTGTTGAGTTTTTATATTTTCTAAGTAATCAACATCATCTAACCCTTCAATTAATTTATCTGCATATTCTGTAATTTTTAACATCCATTGGCTTTTTAATTTTCTTACTACATCAGAACCACAACGCTCACAATGACCATTTACAACTTCCTCATTAGCTAAACCAACTTTACAAGAAGTACAAAAGTTTATAGACATCTCTCGCTTATATGCTAAATCATTTTCAAATAATTTTAGAAAAATCCATTGAGTCCATTTATAGTAATTAGGATCTGTGGTATTAACTTCTCTATCCCAGTCAAATGAATAACCAATTGATTGTAATTGTTTTTTAAATCGTGCAATATTTCTTTTTGTAACCTTGGCTGGATGAATCTTGTTTTTTATAGCATAGTTTTCTGTTGGTAATCCAAAAGCATCCCATCCCATTGGAAATAAAACATTATATCCATCTAATCGTCTTTTCCTAGCCACAATATCTAATGCTGTGTAAGGCC
This sequence comes from Clostridia bacterium, assembly GCA_030592085.1. GTDB lineage: Bacteria > Bacillota > Clostridia > DUPQ01 > DUPQ01 > JAFGUQ01. Next base: position 4,414 of record JAUUZV010000196.1, read on the forward strand.
TAGGATGACCCACATGAAGTCCATTACCTGAAGGAT
>JAUUZV010000198.1 GCA_030592085.1 Clostridia bacterium
TGACCCACAAAAGCTTTACCTTGCTCATCCTCAGTTGCACCTGGTCCTTCTCCAATTAACAATATTTTAGCTTGTTTATTTCCTCGATCAATTACAACATTTTTCCTAGTGTTGTGTAGTGCACATTTCTGGCATTTTATACATTCATCTTCTAAAATTTTCCACTGATTATCCATGATATTCCTTCAACTGCTCTGCTAATTGCTCAATTTTCTTTAATCGATGATTCACACCTGATTTCCCCATAGTTGGTGTTAGTAATTGACCAAGCTCAGTATATGTAAAATGAGGATTTTCCAATCGTAATATAGCAATCACTTGTAAATGCTTTTTCATTACTTCTAATCCAAAATTATTTATTATATATTTAATAGCGGCCACTTGCCTACTAGAGGCATTTACAGTTTTATCTAAATTAGCACTTTCAAAATTTACAATTCGATTTACATCATTTCTAATTCCTTTAATAATTCGAATATTTTCAAATTCCATTAATGAATGATGTGCTCCAATTATATTTAAAAAATCAGCAATACTTTCTGCTTCTTTTATATAACAAATATAATTCGACTTTCGTTCAATTACCTTTGCCTTAATATCTAATTCTTGTAGAATTTTACATAAAGTATTAATTTCTCTTTCATGACTACTTGCAATCTCCAGATGATAGCTTTTTTCTGGGTGATTAATAGAACCAGAAACTAAAAATGCACCTCTAATATATGATTTTAAACAACATTCTTTTCCCATTAATTCTTCTGGCGGAACGAATAGTGCTCTGTTTTTATCTACTAACTGTAATAAACCAACATCGCCAAGGGCCACTTCAGTTGCATGAGCTCCTTTTATGTCTAACGAATATAGTGTATGACCTTTTAACTTTTTACTCTTATTAACTAACAAGCTTGGATGAAGTGTGAAATTATGAACCATATGTGTAATCATCCGCCTAGCAAATGAAGCGTTTTCTGTTGAGATACTACTAGATATATATCCATTATCCTGTTTATGAAAATGTCCACCCATTCGAAGAACTGCTGAAATTTCACATAAGATACAGCAGTTATCTGATAAAGGTATTTTACTTATTTCATTTTTTACTTGAGACGAAAAAGACATAAATTATATTATTTTCTCCCATCATTATCAATATCCCTATGCTTTATAATTAATCGATGACCATTTTCTTTTAACAAATCAACCATTTTATCAGCAATTGCCACTGATCTATGTCTTCCACCAGTACAACCAATTCCAATTACTAATTGTGTTTTTCCTTCTTGAATATAGTGAGGAATAAGAAATTCAATTAAATCTTCTAATTTATCAATAAAAGTCTGAGTTTGTTCTTGTTTTAAAACATAAGTTTTAACAACTTCATTTTTTCCAGTTAGTTTTCTCATTGAAGTATTATAGTAAGGATTAGGTATAAATCTCACGTCAAATACCAAATCACAATCAAGAGGAGCTCCATATTTAAAGCCAAATGAAACCATATTTATCATTAGCTTTTCGTGTTCTTCACCGCTTACAAATAAATCGTTTACTTCATCTCGCAACTGTTTTGGATGCATATCTGAAGAATCAATAATATAATTTGCTTGATTCTTAATTTTTTCTAACTTGCTTCGTTCAAGCTTAATGGCTTCTTGTAAACTAATATTATCATTGGCAAGGGGATGTTTTCTTCTAGTTTCTTTATACCTCTTAACTAAATTTTTATCATTAGCTTCTAAAAACAAAATATCAAAATCAATTTTTTTCTTTTCTAATTTATTTATAGCCGGAAAAAACTCATCTAAAAAATCTCCTCCCCTAATATCAACAACAATAGCCACATCACTAACCATTTCAGTTTTTCCATACATTTTCCCAAATTCTGGTATAAGCTTTGGTGGCATATTATCAATACAATAAAACCCTAAATCTTCTATTGCTTTCATTATTAAACTTTTGCCAGCACCTGACATACCAGTGATAATATGCATTTTCATTTATTTTTCTCCTATTATTTTAACTTCAGTTTCTAGTTCTACTTGGAATTTTTTATATACTGTTTCCTTGATGTAATTAATTAAGTCAATAATATCTTTTGAACTAGCATTATCTAAATTAACAATAAATCCTGAATGTAAAGTTGAAACTTGTGCTCCATTAAGCTTATATCCTTTTAAATTACATTGGTCAATCATCTGTCCTACAAAATATCCTAAAGGTCTCTTAAATACACTTCCTGCACTTGGTAAATGTAGTGGTTGTTTATCTTTTCGTCGTTTATTTAGTTCATTCATTTTTTCGTTTATATCTGCTTTATTTCCTTTTCTTAAAACAAATGTACTTTCAATAATAATCCATTTTTTCCTTGTAAATATACTTTTCCTATAATCAAATTCATGTTTCTCATTTGAAATAACATGGCTATTACCTTGTTCATCTAGATAAGTTGATGATAATAATACATCACTTATTTCACCACCATAAGCTCCAGCGTTCATTGAAACACCACCACCAACTGTACCTGGAATACCTGATGCAAATTCTAAACCGGTTAGTCCGTTATTCATTGCCCCTTTTGCTAGTTTTGATAAAAGAGCTCCTGACTTAATTGTTATTTTGTTATCACTAACTAATACATGGTCAAATCCTTGGTAAATTTTTATAACAGTTCCTTTAATTCCTTTATCTCTAACAATTAAATTTGTGCCATTTCCCATGATTAATAGGGGCTGTTCATATTGTTTTGCTAACATAATAATTAATTTAATATCTTCTATACAATACACTTTCACCATTACATCACAAGGTCCTCCAGTTTTAAAACTTGTATGTTTGCTCATAGGTTCATTTAAACATACTTCACTGTTCATTAGGCCTGATCTAAGAGCTAATATATATTGTTTGCTCAATTACTTACCACCTTTGAATTTTTTTTCAATTCTATCATTCAACACCTTAGCAGCGTTATATCCCATACTTATTTGCCTTGATTTCATAGCAGCAACTTCTAATATAATTGCCAAGTTTCTGCCTGGTCTTACTGGGATAGTATAATGTGGAACATCAATTCCTAAAATATTTCTATAGTTTTGTTCAACACCCATTCTGTCATATCTTTTATTCTCATCCCAAAACTCTAAATTAACTATCATATCAATTGAATCGATTTTTTTAACAGAACCTACACCATACATGCTTTTTACATCAATAATTCCAATTCCCCGTAATTCAATAAAATGGCGAATAATTTCAGGTGAAGTACCTAACAGTGTAGTATCACTAACTTTTCTAATTTCAACCACATCATCAGCAATTAATCTATGTCCTCTTTTTACTAATTCTAGTGCTGTTTCACTTTTCCCCACACCACTTTGACCAGTAATCATAATTCCTTCACCGTGAACTTCTAAAAACTCTCCATGTATACTAATTCTCTCAGCTATTTCAACATTTAAAAAATTAATTAATGCTGCTAAAAATCTAGAAGTCATTTCTTTTGTGCGTAATAGAGGAACTTGATAAACTTTAGACAGTTCAATTAACTCTTCACATACATCTTGGCTCCTTGAAACAACGATACATGGCATTTTTTCGTCAATCCATTTATCAATACGTTCATATCGTTCCTTTGTAGGTAACGAATTTAAATATGATAACTCCATTTTTCCTAATAATTGAATTCTATGTGGAAAGAAATAACCTAGATAACCAGCCAATTGTAATCCTGGTCGATTAACTTCAATAATATCTACATTTTTGCTTTCCATGATTGAACAATCACGGATAATTTCCAAATCAAAATGCTCAATAATCTTTGTAACGTTCACTGAATACATGAAATAACTCCTATCACTTAGTATCCAAATTATATCATAAAAAAAGCTATCAGTGAAACCTGATAGCCTTTAAAAAATAAGTTATTTATTACTTACATCATACCTGGCATTCCGCCTGGAGCTCCACCCATTGGCATTGGAGGTGTTTCTTCTGGAATATCAGAAACTAAACTTTCTGTTGTTAAAATTAGAGCAGCTATAGATGCAGCATTTTGTAATGCAGATCGTGTAACTTTTGCAGGATCAACAATTCCTGCATCAATCATGTTAACATAATCTTCTGCTAATACATCAAATCCCATTCCTTTTTCTGCTGCTTTAACTTTTTCAATTATAACAGAACCTTCCATTCCAGCATTTAAAGCAATTTGTTTTACTGGTTCTTCTAGTGCCTTAACAATAATGCTTGCACCAGTTTTTTCATCTTTAACTAATCCATCAACTATTTTTTGCACGTTACTAATAACATTAACAAAAGCTGTTCCACCACCTGAAACTATTCCTTCTTCAACAGCAGCTCTAGTTGCAGCTAATGCATCTTCAATTCGTAATTTCTTTTCTTTCATTTCAATTTCAGTTGCTGCGCCA
>JAUUZV010000068.1 GCA_030592085.1 Clostridia bacterium
AAAGTTGTTAAAAAACTCTTTAGTAATCAATGTTTTTATGTCTGTAATTTTTTCTCCGTTCACTGAAACAGCACCTTCCATAACGCTTCTTCTTGCTTCAGAACGTGAATTTGAAATTTTTGATGTAACCAATGCTGATAGAATATCAAATTGCTCTGTAAGGTCATTATCGCTAATAAATACAGTTGGCATATTTGCTGAACTTTGATTACTAACAAATAATGATTTAGCAGCTTCTCTAGCATTAGTAGCTTTATCTTGACCATGAACAATTTTAGTTAATTCAAATGCCAATCGCTCTTTAGCAATATTAATTTCTTTATCTTTTAATTTTGCTAATTCATTAATCTCATCCATTTCAATAAAAGTCATTAACTTCAAACAATTAACCACATCAGCATCAGGTATATTTCTCCAGTACTGGAAAAAATCAAATGGTGAAGTTTTTTTCTCATCAAGCCATATTGCACCTTTTTCAGTTTTACCCATTTTCTTTCCTTCAGAATTAGTTAAAAGATTAAAAGTCATTCCATATGCTTCACTACTTTCTACTCTTCTAATCAAATCAGACCCATTAATAATATTAGACCATTGATCATCTCCACCTAATTGTAGGATACACTCATAGTCTTGGAATAATTTTAGAAAGTCATAACTTTGCATTAACATGTAATTAAACTCAATAAAAGATAAACCTTTTTCTAATCGCGACTTAAAGCACTCTGCTGTTAACATTCTATTAACACTGAAATGGACTCCTATTTCACGTAAAAACTCAATATAATTTAATTTACCTAACCAATCATAATTGTTAATCATTAAAGCTTTTCCTTCTGAAAAATCAACTAAGTTAGCCATTTGCTCTTTAAATCGTTCACCGTTATGTTCAATTTGCTCTTTTGTTAACATTTTTCTCATGTCAGTTTTACCAGTTGGATCACCTACCATAGTAGTTCCTCCACCAATAATACAAATAGGTCTATGACCTGCTTTTTGCATATGTGACATAACTATTAATTGGAGTAAATGTCCAACATGAAGTGAATCAGCAGTAGGATCATAACCTGTATAAAAAGTGATTTGACCATTGTTTAATAAATCTTTAATTTTCTCTTCATGGGTTGTTTGTGCAATAAACCCTCTTTCTAATAATACATCGTATACTTTCATATTTTCTTTCCTCCTTGCAATAAAAAAGTCCTATATCCGCATAAGGACGGATATTGGACCGTGGTACCACCTTACTTCATATGTATTACTACATACCTTAAGACCATTAACGCTGGTAATTCGTTTTCACCTACTTAGTTTCAATGAAACTCTCATGAGTGTATTTGGGTTTATCCTTCTCATCTGCCTTTACACCATTATAGACAGCTCTCTATATTATGAAGGATTACTTACTTATCTCAATCATCGATTTCTTATGTCTGATAATAACATAATCCAATGAATATCGTCAATCTTTTTATACTTCTATGATTATTGGTATCACCATGGGATTTCGTTTCATTGTTTTATACAAGTGTTGTTTTAAATCTTCTCTGACTTTATATTTTAGTTCTCTATATGATAGTCTTTTACTATTTTTCACGATATTTGTTACTAATTCTTTTATTGTATCTAATAACTCTTCTGATTCCCTAGCATATACAAAACCTCTAGTAATAATATCAGGATCCATCAATAATGAATTATTATTTTTATCTAATGTCATAATAACTGTTATAATCCCATCTTTAGATAAAAGCATTCGATCTCGAAGGACTGCATTTCCCACATCACCAATTCCTAAACCATCAACTAATGTAATTCCACTGGCAACATCTTTACCAATCTTTGCTCCCTCTTTAGTAATTTCTAGTACATTGCCATTACCAAGAATAAACACATTTTTTTTACGAGCACCCATTTCAATCGCCAATTCAGCGTGTTGTTTTAAATGCCTATATTCGCCATGTACTGGAATAAAATATTTTGGTTTACATAATGAATGTATTAATTTTAATTCTTCTTTACATGCATGTCCTGATACATGAATATCTGCAAGCGTTTCATAAATTACATTTGCACCTAACTTAAATAATTCATTTATAACTTTAAAAAGTGCTTTCTCATTGCCAGGTATAACAGAAGCTGAAATCAATACAAGATCACCTTCTTTTATGGTCACCTCACGATGATTATTAAAAGCCATTCTAGTAAGTGCTGCCATAGGTTCACCTTGAGATCCTGTGGTCATCAATACTAGTTGATTATCATTTACATCATTTATTTTTCTACCATCAATTATATTTTTATCATTAATCTTTAAATATCCTAGCTCAATAGATTTCTTTGTTACATTTTGCATGCTTCGTCCAAATATAGCAATTTTTCTATTAAACTTTTTAGCAGCATTAACGATTTGTTGTAATCTATGCACATTTGAAGCAAATGTAGCAACTATTATTCTACCTTTTGCTTTAGAAAATAAATCAGAATATGCTTCCCCTACCTTACTTTCGCTCATTGAAAATCCAGCTCGTTCTACATTTGTACTATCTGCTAATAATAATAGGATACCTTTTTTCCCTAACTGAGATATTGTTCCTAAATCAATTGGTGCGCCTGCAATTGGAGTATAGTCCACTTTAAAATCTGCTGTATGCAAGATTACTCCTAAATCAGTTGTAATAGCTAACATAACTGTATCTGCAATACTATGATTTGAGTTAATAAACTGCACTTGAAAATTAGGAGTTTTTACTTGCTCACTAGCTTTAATCACATGTAAATTTACTCTATCAAATAATTTATGATCTATTAATTTATATTCAAGTAATCCTAAAGTTAAAGCAGTTCCATAAATATCTAAATTACACGATATTTGTTTTAACAAGTATGGCACAGCTCCTATATGGTCTTCATGCCCATGTGTTAGAAATAATGCTTTTATTTTATTTTGATTTTTTAATATATAAGTGAAATCAGGAATAACAATATCTACACCTAACATTTCTTGTTCTGGAAATGTTATTCCACAGTCAACTATAATAATTTCATCCTTGTACTCAAAAAGAGTAATATTTTTTCCAATTTCATGCAAACCACCTAGAGGGATAACTCTAAGTGTTTTGCTATAATTTTTTTTATTTTTCTTCAAATTTTCTCCTTATTTTATGGTGTTTTTCTGTAATAAGGTAGAGGCTTTAGGTGCAAGAATTTCAAAACTATCATGCCCATCTGTTACAATAAGCGTACCTGCTTCTTCACTAAAAACATAAGCATTAATATATGCAACATACTTGCCAGCGAAATCGTATACATATGTTACATCTTTATCAATTAATTGGTAATCTTTAGTAACATCAGTTTCCATAACATATAAGTCGCCTTTTCCCATTTCACTTTCCTTATAAAAGTATATTAATTCACCATTAGCTGTTATATCAAAAGCCGAAACATCATGATTATCAATCATTTTTCGTTCGCCATTTTCATCAATTATATATAATTTAACATCTTTTCTGTATCCAATTACTGTGTTTTCATCATCAATATGGAATTCCATTACCTGTTCATCAATTAAGGTTGTTTCATAAGATGTTGAAGTTATATTACTAATTCTTGTTAATTCTCCACCTTCAGAAATATAAAAGTAAGCTAATCCATAAATTTCTTTATAATCGTTACTAATTATAACATCGGTGATTAAAACACTTGGAAGTACTTTTTCTTCATCTTGGCCTTCCCCTTTAAAATACAAATCAACAGTTCCAGCTAAATCATCAAAGTTTTTAAAATAAAATGGTAATGTTAAAAGTTCTTCATCTACATATTCCATTACTTGTAATGAAAACATAGCCCAAATATCTTTTGAAATAACTTTCTGAGCTAAACTATTAAGATTAATCTCTATTAAGTTACCCATAAAAGAGGTGCCTCTAATATCTCCTGTAATACGTGCTATATTTAACTCGTCATCAACATATATTTGCACAAAACTATCAGCTAAAAGAGTTTTTGCCTGTCCTTGTGGTTGATACATGTTTAGAGCAGGCATAGCATTTTCTCCTGCATAAGTAGCATATAGAACTTTTGAACCATTAGTATTAGTCATTGGCCAGTTCGACTTATATGTACCATTGGCATTAAGTTTATAATAATAAACCGCTTGATTTGAAATAATTGAATTTATACCATCACGGGACATATATAATGATGTTGTCTGTGTATCAAAATAAAACCCTTTATGATAATAGATTGTTAAACCATCACCACTAATTGTAAAACAACTACCATCAACATCCTGATCAATCAATGTTGCTTTACCATCTTTTTCTGAGTATAGGTCAATAATAAATGAACCATCTTCATTTATATTAGTTACCTTCCCATAAATAATCGTTTCATAATCACTTGATAAGGCATAACTCATAAGTATATCTTTTTCAATAGTTGTTGTTTTGTTATTTTCTCTTACTAATAAATCGCCATATAACGTTTCACCAACTAATTTAACATTTTCAAAAAAGAATAACTTTGACTCATCTTCAGTAGTTTTACACATTAATAAAACTCTACTTACTGTTGTCATATTATATTCTTCTAATAAATTTGCAGTTAACAAAACTGGATCATTTCCATCTGTTTGAACATAAAATTGATTAACATTAGAATAATAGATTTGACCATCATAAGAAATATCTCCGCTATAGTTTCCATCTCTATCTGAGGACATAACTCCAATAACTAATACGAATATCAGGAAAATACCTAAATAAAATCCATTTTTCTTAATAAATCTTTTGAGTCTACTTTCTTCTGTTTTCTCTAAATTTTCTACTTCTACTACTTCATTTCCATTGGTTTCATTATCACTCATTGAACTTAATACTCCTATACTTTTATAAATTTTTCAAGTTTAGTCTGTCTATGACATTCTTCAATGATTGCAATCTGTTTTCTCACTTCAGACAATTTCACAATCATTTCGCCTCCATTAACAAGATGTTTATACAACATTTTGTAATAATTTGATGTCCTGTCTTCAAAAGTACCAAATTCTTCACCAATAAATTCCCATTTTTCTTCATGCCAAATCAAATTTTCACTACAATAAGCTGGTTCGTTAAATCCATCTTTTAGTGGTTCTTTGATTAACTTTTGCTTCTCACATTCATCTTCAATAAAATACTTATAATCTATTGAATTAGTATCAGAAACTAAACCCCCTCTGGTTCCTTGAATATTATAGTTATAAGGATTGTATGCTTGACAAGAAGAGATTTCTATGTCGATTATTGGTTTGTTTTGTCCCCACAAAATTACCTTACAATAATCTTCAGCATCTCCAAATGTATTAACACGATCCATAAAACACTTAACTTCTGGCATTCCTTCACCAAACAAATCAACAGCATGATCCATAGGATGAGGTCCAGTATTTAATAAATTTCCGCCATTATAATCTTGAATAGTTTGCCAATCCCAACGTCTGGCAAAACCACTATATGAAATACTTATCTGTTTAATATCTCCTAGCACACCGCTGGCCAAAATTCTTTTTATTTCACTATAGAAAGTAGCACAACGTGATTGTTGAAAAACAAAGAACTTAACATTGTTTTTCTTAGCTGTATCTATTAATAAATCAACTTCAGAAACTTTTCTTGCAACTGGTTTTTCACAGAGAACATTAAAGCCATGTTTCATTAAATCAACACTAATTGGAACATGAAGATGACTTAATGTAGAGTTAATAACCAAATCAATATCATTACGACCAAATAATTCAGTATAATCATGATATGTATCAACATTATCACCATAACGCTCGCTAACCATATCTAATCGTTCTTGTAATGGATCTACAATGGCCATTACCTGAAACATATTGTCTTGTACAAGGAAATTTTTCCCATGAATTTTCCATCCACTTCTTCCTTGACCTAAAATTGCTACTCTAATTCGTTTCATTAGTCTTTTCCTCCGTAAAATAAACTCTATATAAATATATACTACAACCTAAAAAATGTAAAGAACCCCTATGTTTTGACTAGTGTTTTAAGTTTATCTTCCATTTCTTTATACCATTTAGCATTTCTTATAGTTTTTAATTCTTTTGGTAAATGACTTGTATCATTTTCCAGAAGAATTTCATAATTATTATTAGTAATTTCAACACAGAAAACTCCTGTATTATCATGCCATAATATTTCTTTCATGTTTTTAAGAGGCCAATTTTTAAAATATACTTGCATGGCTTTAATTACAGTTCCATGACTAAATACAATAATAGTTTCATTATTATGATTACTAATTATTTCAGTAAATACTTGAACGCATCGATTATTAAATTCTTCCATACTTTCACCTTCAGGCATTTGTAGCTTTTCGGGTTTAGTAGTCCAATTAATAAAAGCTTGAGGCCATTTCGTTGGAATATCTTCCCATTTTTCTTGTTCCCACAACCCACCATTGATTTCTTGTAGGCGTTTATCTAATTTAATAGTCTTATCATCATTATTTATAGCAATTTTTGCTGTTTGAAAAGCCCTTAGTAAAGGACTTGCATAAATAGTATCATAGGGAATTTTAGAAAACATCTCTTGTAGACAAATTGCCTGTCTCTCCCCTTTTTCTGTTAGAACTAAATCGGTAATTCCATTAAATTTACCACTTACGTTGCCTAGTGATTCTCCATGCCTAATGAGATAGATTTTTGTTTTTTTATTCATGTAATATTATACTTCCTGTCAATTGCTTTATGTCACTGATGTTATTATCTACTAGATACTGTTCTAAATCAATGATTACTTTTTCACATACATATGGATCCATAAAATGATATGTTCCAATCATGATAGCACTTGCTCCTGCAATAAAGAATTCTAATGCATCTTCTAGGTTAGTAATACCTCCCATACCAATAATAGGGATATCAACACTTTGATATACTTGATGTACCATTCGTATGGCTATTGGTCTTATACAAGGTCCTGATAAACCTCCTGTATTATTATGAAGGATAGGTCGTTTAGTTTTAGTGTCAATTTTCATACCAGTTATTGTGTTTATTAAAGAAATTGCATCCGCTCCGCCTTCTTGTGCACCTAATGCAATAGTAGTTATATCATTAACATTAGGTGTTAGTTTAATTATAATAGGTTTTTTTGCAATTTTTTTTATAGCTTTTGTCACCTTATATACACCGTCTTTAGAAGAACCAAACGCTAAACAACCTTCTCTAACATTGGGACAAGACAAATTTATTTCAAATAAATCCACCTCTGTATTATTTAAAATTTCAACCATTTTTAGATAATCATCTACAGTGCTACCTGCAATGTTTGCAATAATTTTACTATCATATTGAGTCAAAAATGGAATTTCGTTCTTAATAAATGCCTCTACTCCAGGGTTTTCTAATCCAACACTATTTAATATACCTGATGGAGTTTCAGCTATTCTAGGTGCCTTATTACCATCACGTGGTAGTAAGGTTAATCCTTTAACAGCAATTCCACCTAATTGATTTAAATCTATGTATTGTCCATATTCCCTGCCAAATCCGAAAGTACCAGATGCAGTTATTACTGGATTATTAAGTTTTACGTCACCAATCATGACTGATAAATTAGGATTATTCATCAAGTTGCTCCTTTAAAAATACATCTTTTATATTAAATACTGGTCCATCTTTACATACATGTTTTATGCCATGAACAGTCTCGCAAGCACAAACTAAACACGCTCCAATACCACATCCCATTCTCTGTTCCAGTGAAACTTGCCCATTAATATTGTATTTTCTCAAAATATCAACACAAGATTGTTCCATTAGAAGTGGGCCACATATATATACTTTGTCATAATTTTTAATATTTTTAATAAATAAATCAGTTACAAATCCATGATAGTCAACCGAACCATCATCTGTACTAATATAAACATTTGCTCCTGTTTTTTTTATTTCATCTATCAACATCATTTCTTTTTTGCTTTTAAATCCTACAAAAAAATCACTTTCACAATTCTTAAACTCTAAAACAGCATTTACTAATGGGAATAATCCAATACCACCACCAATAAAAGCAATTTTTTTATCAGTAGATTCTTTTGTAAATCCTTTTCCCAAAGGTCCCATTACATCCAATTTTTCACCTATGGAAAATTTTGATAATCGCTTAGTTCCTTCACCTACAATTTTGTAAATAATGTCATAGAACTCTCCATGGGTTTTTAGAATACTAATTGGTCGTCTTAAAATTAATTCATTGGAATCACAACATCTTACATTAACAAATTGACCTGGTGTTGCTTTACTAGCAATATCGCTATTTTGTAATACTAATCTAACATTAAAGTCATTTATCTTAATAATATTAACTATAGTTGATAGTTCATGTCTCATTTATTACCTCTCAAATATATGTAAGTTATTTACTGGCATATTAGCAATATTTTTATTAGCTTGTAAACACTTGGCAAAAGCTTTTGCAGTATCTAGTGAAGTTAAACAAGGAATCTTGGTTTCAACTGCTTTTCTTCTTATTCTAAAACCATCCCTTGAAGGTTGCCTTCCTTTAGTTGGAGTATTTATAACTGCACAAACGCTTTCTGACTCTAATAATTTTATAATATCGTCATTGCCACTACTTAATTTTTTAATCATATTTGCAGCAATACCATGATGATTTAACATACTAGCAGTTTTTGATGTGGCATAAAGTGTATATCCAAGTTTTAGAAAAATCTCTGCAATCGGAATAAGCTCTAATTTATCTCCATCTCTTACAGTTAATAAAATATTTTTCCTCTCTTGATGTATAACCATTCCAGAACCTACAAGCCCTTTATATATTGCATCATCGATATCTTTCCCTATTCCCAATACCTCTCCTGTTGATTTCATTTCAGGTCCTAAACTTGCATCTACATCGTGTAATTTTTCAAATGAAAATACTGGAACTTTAACAGCATAATATTCACTTTCTTTATATAATCCAGTTCCATATGAAAATTCTGATAATTTATGTCCCATAATTACTTTTGTAGCTAGTTTTATCATTGGAATACCTGTTACTTTACTTATATATGGAACAGTTCTACTAGATCGTGGATTTACTTCAATTACATATACTTTATCATTTGAAATAACATACTGAATATTAACCATACCAAGAATCTGTAATTCACTTGCTAATTTTTTTGTATAACTAACAAGTGTATCTTTTATTCTCTTAGATAATGTAATTGAAGGATAAATAGAAATACTATCACCAGAATGAACACCAGCTCGCTCAAGGTGCTCCATAATTCCTGGTATTAATACCTGTTCTCCATCACATATAGCATCTACTTCCACTTCTTTTCCAATCATATATTTATCTACTAAAATTGGATGAACTTGTTTTTGAATATTTATAATTTCCATATACTCAGTTAAATCATTATCATCATATGCAATCTCCATCCCTTTTCCGCCTAATACATAAGAAGGTCTAACTAATACAGGATACATAAGTTGATTAGCCGCTTTTAGAGCTTCTTCTTTAGTGAAAATTGTTATTCCATCTGGTCTAGGTATATTTGCTTTTTCTAAAACTGCTTCAAACTTTTCTCTATCTTCAGCTGCATCAACAAATTCAGCTTGTGTACCATATATTTTTACTCCCATTTTAACTAAATCTTCAGTAAGTTTTATAGCTGTCTGCCCACCAAATTGAACTATTGCTCCCATTGGTTTTTCAACTCTAACAATATTTTTTACATCTTCAGCTGTTAGTGGTTCAAAATATAACTTATCAGAAACATCAAAATCAGTTGAAACAGTTTCTGGATTATTATTTACAATAATAGTTTCATAACCTAATTCTTTTAACGCCCAAACACAGTGAACAGAACAGTAATCAAATTCAATTCCCTGACCAATTCTAATTGGTCCTGAACCAATAACCATTACTTTTTTATTATTAGTTTCCCTAACTTCACCTTCATCATCATATGTTGAGTAATAATATGGAGTTTTTGCTTCAAATTCAGCTGCACATGTATCAACCATTTTAAACACTGCTATAATATTGTATTGTTCTCGCAATTTTTCTATTTCATTTGCTTCACAATTAACAAATGTAGCAATTGCCACATCTGCAAATCCCATTTTTTTGCATCTTTTTAATAATTCTTTATTTAGTTCTTTTAAACTTAATCGTTTTAATTGTTCTTCTAAGCGTACGATATTTTGTATCTTATATAAGAAAAATCTATCAACTTTTGTTATATCAAATATTTCATCAATTGGTATTTCTCTTCTTATGGCTTCAGCTAATAAAAATAGCCTCATATCGTCAACTGATTTAAGTTGATGATATATATCATCAATCGATAATTCAGATACGAAAGGTTGATCAAA
>JAUUZV010000119.1 GCA_030592085.1 Clostridia bacterium
AGTTTACTCTCTATTATTGCTGGAGTAATAATAACCGTTGTGGTCTATAAAGGAGAAACTAACTTTCTGCTATTTATTTCAGGGATTTTTTTAACTTCAATTCTTTTTACCTTAATTGGATTTATTATTTCTACTCGCACAAAATCAGTAAATGATTATCTTGTGAAAATAATACCATGGATGTTAATAATGATTATTCCCTGTTTTTCGTTAATCCCAAATCCAATTATACCAAAAACTATAAATTATTTATTAACTATCATCCCTAGTGTTGCAGGGGTAAAATTAGTTGTTGGAGCTTTTTATGGGCTACCTATTGGAGAAAGTATTTTATACCTGTTATATCTTGTAATTATTAATATATTTTTATTTATTAAGACTAAAAATCTTTTCAAAAATAGAATAATATTAAGCTACGAGGTTAGGAGTATATAATGTTTAAATGGATATATTTCAAAACAGATTTTAAAAAACTTATTAGAGAACCTATGATGGCCTTTCTCTTTATAGTACCTTTTCTGTTGCCGCTAATTTTTAAATTGTTGATTATCTATCTTGTTCCATTTATTAGTAGTATTACTAGTTTTAATATACTTTCTTATAATGCTTTTATATTATCATTTATATTAATTATTAGTCCTGGTATTTTAGGTATGGTTATAGGTTTTATGTTACTTGATGATAAAGACAGCAAAATAGTACAACTTATGAGCATTACACCAGTAGGACGAAAAGGTTATGTGATTTTACGTCTTACATATGTTTTTGTGAGCACCTTGCTTTATACCATTTATAGTTACTTGATTATTGATATATATGTAATTCCTATTGGAACACTACTTTATCTTACGGTCTTACTATCAATATATGGTTGTTTAATAGGAATTCTTTTGTTTTTATTTGCATCTGATAAGGTAAAAGGATTAACCTATGCAAAGGCTTTAAATATGATGTTAATTTTTGCTTTTGCAGATTTATTAGATGTTAAATGGATTCTAGTTTTTTCTTCATTGTTCCCTACCTATTGGATAACAAAAATAATAATTGAACCAAATAATTTACTCGTATTATTTTTTGGTGGTGCTGTTCATTTAATATGGGTTGGACTGTGTTTTCTTAAATTAAAACGTTTAAGTTAATTTCATAATAAGGTGTCCTTCGAATGTTGTTTACTATTTATATTTCATGTGTTTTTCATTGTAACAATTATCTAATACAAGGTGCATTCAAACAAAAATATATATACTTGATCTAGTGTCTTTAGTTTTGACAATATAATAGAAGCAACCATATAATAAAGATAAAGAAGAGGATTAACTTTAGAGAACGAATAAGTTTTTTTACGGACATAGCACATTAGAAAAGAAAGGAAATGCTAGCTTTTCAATAAAATACGATAATGGAGGTTTATATGAGAAAGCTGATTTTAAATTTAGCAATTAGTTTAGATGGATTTATTTCAGATGATAATGGAAAATTTGATTGGATTGTGGGTCATGCTGATAAAAGTAAGGACACTAAGGAGACGTTCGATTTTCCTGGATTCATGAAAGATATCGATACAATTGTAATGGGCTCCAAGGCATATGAGGATGTTGTATTATCAAATCTAGATACTTATGAGGATAAAAAAATCATCGTAGCAACAACGAGAGTATTAGAAAAAAGGAAAAATGTAGAATTTTTTAGTGGAGATATTTGTAGTCAAATACTAGAATTGAGAAAGCATAAAGGCAATAATATTTGGTTGTATGGTGGTGCAGTTCTAACAGATGCATTTATTAAAGCAAATTTAGTTGATAAATATGTTATTGGTATTATCCCAACGATATTAGGTAGTGGACGGTTACTGTTTAAAGGTAATTATAAAAAAATCGACCTACACCTTGACCAAGTAACAGTTAATGATGGTATTACTATGTTAATTTACAGTAGAAGATAGTTGTAAACTTTAACCTATTGAACTGTTTTAATTATATACTCAAATATTTAATTTTTCATTTTCTTGTTTGGAACAAAAGACTTCTCAACCATTTTGTAAAGTACTTTCAGTGAAAACAAACCACTATCTCTTTTGTCCAAGGATGAATGATCCCTTTTCTGAACTTTTCCATTTGCAATATGAATCATACTTGCACTTTGGCCAACGCCTACAACTGACGCTAGTGGGAATTTCTCCGCTGCCATAAAAGAGGACAAACCTGTTCCAGTACATATATCTAAAATCGATTGAGGATTCTTACTTATCTGTGCCAACCCATCTGAGAGAGCCAAAAGATAATCAATACCACTTTTTTAACCTTTGAATCATATGAATGACTGATCTTTTCAGGGAATACTCTCATGACCACAAGAAATACTCTAGATTTCATCATCATTGGGTGTTTGACGACCTATTTGATTAAAAGGGTCATAAAAATTGTTTTTAAACCAAATAGACTACTCATGCCAACCTCCTTACACAAAGAACTAAAGTGTCTTATATTATTTTTTATCAATTCATAATATGAGTGCTACATTTTGATGGTATTTTTTTTGCTAATATCTTATTTACGATACAAAGAGTTTCTAAAAACTATAGAAGTTTTATTGAATTTATCTAATTATACATTCAAACATTAGTTTTTCAATTTCTACCATATGGTATTTATTTTTGACAGTATAATAGAAGGAACCCTATAATAAAGATAAAGAAAATAGAGAGACTTTAATAAGAAGAGGCTTAAATGAAAAAATTATTATTAGTAATAACCATTATGGTTTTAATCTTAACCAGCTGTAGCACTGAAAGCCAAAAAAATGTTAGTGAATCTGAAAAACCTATAAAAAGTTTCTATTCATATGCAATTGTAGATACAGGGCAAAATCTATCATATGATGACGAAGGTATAGTAATTACTCCAGAAAAAGGCGAGGCATTTTTTGGTCAAGACGCACAGTATATAGGAAACCAGCCTTCATATACTGATAATGGAGATGGTACAATAAGTGATAATATTACAGGGTTAATGTGGCAAAAAGATGCTTTATTCAAGCAGACTTATGATGATGCACAAAAAGGAGCTTTAGAATCAAATTTAGCAGGTTATGATGATTGGCGTATGCCGACAATAAAAGAACTATACTCACTTATACAATTCAATGGATTAATGAGCCAAAACGAAGCCACAACAATTCCTTTTATTGATGATGACTATTTTACAATTTATTACGGTGATGAATCCATAGGCGAACGCTTTATAGATTCTCAATTTATGTCATCTACAAAATATGTTTCTACAACAATGAACGCAGATGCCACTGTTTTTGGTGTGAATTTTATAGATGGAAGAATAAAAGGATATCCACTTTTAAATCCCAAGGTAGGTGGAGATGCTGTATATTATACCCTCTTTGTAAGAGGAAATACTGATTATGGAAACAATGATTTTATTAATAATGGAGATAAAACAATTTCAGATAACAACACAGGATTGATGTGGATGGAAGAAGATAGTGGTGCTTATATATCAAACGAAGGTGGAATGAATTGGGAAGAAGCTTTGCAATGGGCTGAAAATCTAAGCTTTGCCGGATATGATGATTGGCGTTTACCAAATGCCAAAGAGCTACAAAGTATTGTTGATTACACCCGTTCTCCGTTAACAACATCCTCTGCAGCCATTGATCCAATTTTTGATTGTACAGTTATAACAGTTGAAGATGGTTCTATGGATTATGGATTCTACTGGACGGGAACAACTCATCTTGATGGCCCCTCAGCTGGAGAGGCTGCTGTATATATATCTTTTGGACAAGCTTTTGGTTATCCAAACACTTCTGGTAATTTAATTGACGTACATGGAGCAGGTGCGCAACGAAGTGATCCGAAAAGTGGTGATCCTAGTGATTATTTAGGAGGCTTTGGTCCTCAAGGTGATGTTAGAAGAATCTATAATTTAGTTAGGCTTGTAAGAGATATTGATTGAGTAAAGGTTATTATAAAACTAAATGAGAGCTTTTTATATAACTTTACTATTCAATACTTTAATAAAAAAAGTAATGTTTTTAAAAAATAATGGAATATTTTTCATTATCAGTCGTCTTATTAGTGTAACCGGTTAAAAAGCGTAAATTATTATTAAGAAAGGAGACACTAATTAGATGAAAACATTAATAGTATATAAATCCATTCACTTGGGAAGCACCAAGAAAATTGCAGAAACAATTGCAAAAACATTAAAAGCAGATTTAAAAGAGCTAAACGAAATAGATCCAAGTAAAATAGTGAATTATGACCAAATTGGATTTGGTTCAGGCATATATGATGGTAAATTTCATCAATCTATATTAGAGGTAATTGATAAATTACCAAACCTAAAAGGAAAAAGAGTTTTTGTTTTTTCAACAGCTGGTGTTATTTATGAAAAGTCTCATAGCATAGTAAAGCAGAAACTGAAAGAAAAAAATGCAGCAATAATCGATGAGTTTTACTGTAAAGGATTTAATAAAAACAGTTTTTTAAAATATTTAGGTGGAATGAACAAAGGTAGACCAAATGAAGAAGATTTTATAAGAGTAAAAACCTTTGCAAATAATTTGAAAAATATTACTATTAATTAGATGAAGGAGGTGAAGGAAACTGGATAAGTCATTGATTGGAAAAGTTTTTGAAGAAAACTATGAATGGTTTAAAAGATTTCTAAGAGTAAGATTTGTTAATTTGAACGATTATGATATTGAAGATATTGTCCAGCAAGTTGCTACGAACCTTCTTTTTAAAGGTGAAAACCTTATAGGTATTAAGAATCTTACATCATATGTTTATACTTCTCTTCAAAATGGAGCTAAAGATTACTTTAAAAAAAGAAAAAATGAAGTTCTGATATCTGAGGATATTGAAGTAATAACAGAAAAACTTGAAGATGAAGTTCTAGATAAGGAACTAAAGCAAGTTATCATGAAAGCAATTAACAAATTAGATGAAAATCAGAAATTTGTATATATTGAAACTGAAATTAAAGGAAGAAGTTATGATGATCTTGTGAGAGAAACAGGTGAAAAAAAAGGAACGCTACTGTCACGTAAAAACAGAGCAAAAATAAAACTTAAAGAAATGATAGACGATTATGTCTATGTGGAGGACAAAAAATGAAAAACACAAATAAATGGTGCGATACTTCTGATGGAGCAATTAAAGTTTTAAAAATTATAGGTATAATATTACTCGTTGTAACAGGAGGTTTTTTATTCGGATTGGTTGTAATGTTACTTTGGAATTGGTTGATGCCAATGATATTCGGATTACCAGTAGTCACTTATTGGCAAGGATTAGGAGTATTAGCGCTATCTTGTATACTTTTTTGGCGTATGGGAGGGTCTTCAGAGGATAGTAAAAAAGAAAAAAAAGGTAACCATCCAATAAGAGACGAAATAAAAAGCGAAATAAAGAAAGAATTCGAAAAGGAATTTGAAAAAGAAAAAAACAAAAACAAAAACAAAGAAGAAAATTTGGCCCATGAAGAAATGTATGAAAAATGGTGGGAAGAAGAAGGAGAAAACTTCTTTAACAATTATAAACAACAAAGCGAAAACAACAACGAGACATAAAAAACATAAAATTTACTAAAAATAGCCTTTTATTGAAGGATTTAATCTTTCAAAAGAGGCTATTTTTTTATATATAATTATTTACTTAATTATGGTCAATTATAGAATTGCTTATACAAGGGGTATTTTAATATACATTGTTGTTCCTTTACCTATTTTGCTTTTAACTTTTATTTTTCCCTTGTGGCTGTTTATAATATTTTTACATATTGCTAAACCAAGTCCTATCCCTTCGTAATCACTTTTTTTAGAAGTTTGCCCTTGATAATAATAATCAAAAATATATGGTAAATCTTTAGGGTTGATACCTTCCCCTTTATCCTCAATTTCTATTACAACTTCATTATCTTCTCTGTATGTTCTTAAAACAATAGAATCATCTTTAGTTGTGTGTTTAAGGGAGTTATTGTATAGGTTCATTATCACCTGTTCAAGGCGGATTTTATCAACATTAAAGATACATTTTGGTAATAAATTCTCAATTTCTGTACTAGGCCTTAGGTTATTTACTAAACTAGAAAATATCTTACCTATAACCTCATCTGCATAACACTCTTCAAAGTTATATTTAAATCTATTTGCTTCATCTTGTGCATAGTTAAAGAAATCTTCAACTTGTTTAGTTAATTGCTGGATTTTATCAGAAATAATTAATAAATATTTTTTTTTTGTTTCTTCATCGTTGGCAACCCCACTAACTAACCCTTCCACATATGCATTGATGGTTGCTATTGGTGTTTTTAGTTCATGGGATATCATAGTAAGAAAAGATTTACGTTGACCTTCATAAGATTGCTGTTGTTTCATTATATATGTTAATTCTTCAACTAGATTATTAAAGGCTATATAGACTTGCTTATAATCATTATCTTTTGTAACAGATATTGGTTTTAAAATACCCTTTGAAATATCTCTAAGACCTTTTTCTATAATTATTACATCTTTTTTGTTCTTACTAAATAATAAAAACCCTGCCATTAATATTAAAACAAAGATAACAAAAAAGATCATTCCAATTATTATCTGTTTGCTAACTGTATTTTCTATGTCAGTACTATCATAAACTTTTTCAAAAATTACAAATGCAGCTACTTGATTGTTATGATATATTGGCTGACTTATTTTAAAAATGTCTTTATTATTAATAATGTAACTATTATCCATATAGAGTGAATCAAGTAATATATTATCATTAGATATATTAATAGTATGACTATTTGAATATATAATTGTTTCATCTAAAGTGATAATTGTAAGATATATATCATCGAGTTTTGCTTTTTCTATAATATTATCAATATTTTCATCAATTAGAGGCCAAAATTCACAAATGGTTTCGTATACTTGATTAGAATCAAGTCTTAGATCGTTAATATGATTAGAATTTTCAACTTCAGAGTTATTTGTATAAAAGAATAAGATTAATAAGCTACCTAGTAACACTATTAATCCTATATAAAATAGTTTAATTGTTTTTTTATTTATGTTCAAACTTATATCCAACTCCCCATATGGTTTTTATTAAATTAGGGTTACTATCATCTTTTTCTATCTTTGCGCGAATTTTTCTTATGTGAACTGTTACAGTACTAATTTCACCAAATTCATCTTCGCCCCATATTGCATCATAAAGTTGTTCTTTAGTAAATACTTGCCCTTCGTTACTAGCAAGATACCATAACATTTCAAATTCCTTACCAACTAAATAAATTTCACCCCCATCAACCAAAAGGGAGTGTTTTTTTAAATCCATAATAAAATTATCAAATTGTAGTATCTGGTTGTTTGGTGTTTCAATTTGAGTTCTATAACGCCTTATTAGAGCTTTGATATGTGCAACTACAACTGCAGGACTAAAAGGTTTTGTTAAATACTCATCTGCTCCAAGACCAAGTGATATAATTTTATCGAAATCTGTATCTTTTGCACTTAGCAT
>JAUUZV010000173.1 GCA_030592085.1 Clostridia bacterium
AGAAATTTTATATAAAATTGAGAATGGAAAATTAAGACCATCTAAATCATTACAAGATTCACTTAGTAGTATGCTTGCAGGTAATCCTGAATTTGTAATGATTGATGAACAAAAAGTTGTTTATGAAAAAGCTATGGAAATGGCATTAAAATCAAGAGAAGATAATAAGAAAAGAGTATTAATTGTAGAAGGTGGACCTGGAACTGGTAAATCAGTACTTGCGATTAATCTATTAACTGAATTAACTAAAAAAGAACTAGTATGCCAATATACATCAAAAAACTCAGCACCAAGAAATGTCTATTTTCAAAAATTAAAAGGTAAGCATAAAAATATTAGTGTGAAAAATATGTTTAAAGGGACAGGCGCATACATAAACACACCAAAAAACTATTTTGATGCTATTATTGTTGATGAAGCCCATAGATTAAACGAAAAATCTGGATTATTTTCAAACTTAGGGGAAAATCAAGTCAAAGAAATTATATATTCTTCAAAATTTTCTATCTTTTTTATAGACGAATGTCAGCGAATTTCAATTAAAGATATTGGTAGTGTTGCTGAAATTGAAAAATATTCAAACAAGAACCATGCTATATATGAAAAAATGGAATTATCTTCACAGTTTAGGTGTAATGGATCTGATGGTTATTTATCATGGATAGATAATGTATTAGAGATTAAGCATACTGCCAATTATGATGGATTTGATGATTATGATTTTAAAATATTTGATAATCCAAATAAACTTAGAGAAGCAATAATAGAAAAAAACAAAGTATCTAACAAATCAAGAATACTAGCAGGATATTGTTGGAACTGGATTAAAGAGGGAAAAAATAGAGATGATGTATTTGATATTGAAATCCTAGAATATAATTTTAGTATGAGCTGGAATCTTGGTAATACTGGAACATATGCAATTGATTCAAATTCTGTAAATCAAGTTGGTTGTATTCACACATCACAAGGGTTGGAGTTTGATTATGTTGGAGTTATTATTGGAGAAGACTTATTATATTCTAATGAGGAAATAAAAACAGATTTTATGAAAAGAGCAAATACAGATCAATCATTAAAAGGTATAAAAGGTCTTAATAAGAAAGACCCTGATAAAGCACAAGCTATTGCTGATGAAATTATAAAAAACACTTATAGAACACTATTAACTAGAGGGCAAAAGGGATGCTATGTTTATTGCGTTGATAAAGAGCTAGAAAAATACTTAAAAACTAAATTTAAAAAGTAACTTTTTTAAACAATAAAACTAATGAGCGATTTGGTTCTACAAGAAAATTATCCTGTCATTTACTACAAGAAATAATAAACATGTGATTTATTAAAATGCAGGATTATAGAGGAGGAAAAAGAGATGAATAAAAAAGTTACATTCTGTGAAAATTGCAGAAAAGATATAACATATAAAATTGAATCAATAATTATTGAAAATTCACTAAAAGGAAAAAACTATAATTTTAAAGGGGAGAAAGCAATTTGCGATGAATGTGATAATGAAGTTTATGTAGCTTCACTTGAAGATTTGAACCTAAAAAAACTTTATGAGGTATATAACAATGAAAATCAACTGTAATATTTTACTTATCCTCAATTTAAAAATTAATTGTTTTCATATTTATTTAAACTGATTATGTATTTTGGTTAGAATAATTCTAGCTTTTATTAATTGTCCTACAATATAGGTTATTTTTAATAATATTTTATCTTACAATTGATTATCAAGTAAATTAATGAAGGGGATAGGATTAAGAAACATTGAAATCTTACAACCACCATTTATAAATGAATCAAATACAGTTTTTATTAGTGCAGCAAAGACATTAGAAAAATTATAAAAGTATTTTTATATTATTATAGAAACAATTAATTTGACAGCAAAAGATAGAAAATGTTAGAATAAGATAGAAAATATTTTAGGAGAACATTTTGCAATACATTGAGTCAGATACAATTGAATTAAAAGAAGAGTTGAGTAAGGACCTGATGAAAGAGGTTGTTGCTTTTGCCAATACTCTTGGTGGTAAAATCTACATTGGGATATCTGATGCAGGTGAAGTTGTTGGTTTAAAAGAAATAAAAGAACAGCTTGAAATTATATCATCTAAGATTCGTGATAAAATCATGCCCTCTATCGTTAATTATGTCAAACTACAGAAGAAGATTGTTGATGGTAAGGATATTATTGTCATTGAAGTTCAAAGGGGAGAAGGCAAACCATATTATCTTAAAGATAAGGGAATGAGACCGTCTGGTGTATATATACGTTTGGGAAATACTAGTATCCCAGTCAGTGACAAGGATATTAGATTAATGGTTGTTAAAAGTCATGGTGTAACATACGAAACAACAAGATCACTTAAACAAAACTTAACTTTTTTATATGCTAGAAATCAATTTGAACAACGTAAGTTGGAGTTTTTACAAACAAATTTTAAAACTTTAGGAATGATCGATGAAGATGGATTGTATAACAATCTAGCGTTATTGCTGTCTGATCAGTGTCCACACATTGTTAAAGCTGCTATTTTTGAAGGTGATAACAAAACAAAATTCAAACACAGACAAGAATTTGGAGGTTCCTTGTTAAGACAGATGAATGATGTATATCAATATTTACAAATGCACAATCATATGGATACTACTTATGAAGGACTACGTAGAACGGATAATTATGATTATAATCCCATAACGCTTAGAGAAGGACTCCTCAATGCACTTATTCATAGAGACTATGGAGTGGGAGGAAGTATTTTTGTCAATATATTTGATAATTACTGCGAATTTGTTTCCTTGGGTACTTTGCCTGATGGTTTGGAACTTGAGGATATTATGGAAGGTGTTTCAAAACCAAGAAATGAAAAACTAGCAAATGTTTTCTATCGTCTAGAACTTATTGAAGCCTATGGTACTGGTATAACTAAAATTCTATCTGCATATGATGGTTTGGTAGCTAAACCAGAGTTTAAAATTACACCAAATGCATTTATTCTGCGGCTTCCTAAACTTAATCAATTAGAGGAATATATGACTGTTAAAGATATGCATGAAGCATATAATGTCAGTAGTGAATTAGGGACTGAAAAACACCTGGTTAATATTTATGATAGAGAAGCTGTTATTAATGATATAATGCGAATTATTAAAATCAATGGGCACATAATGAGAAATGATATCCAAAAATCATATGGATTTAGCCAAACAAAAAGTGGTAGCCTTTTACGGGAAATGGAAAATCTAGGGATTATTATAAAAAGCGGGAAGGGTAAGAATACATACTATCAGCTGAGAAAATGAATCTTAAAAAGAATAGAGTATAAATAATAAATATATGTATTGTTTATTTTTCATATAGTACATAATATGATAATATAAGTGGTAAGTATTGTAATTAATTAAGTTTTAAATTTATCAATTAGGGTGGGGCATGAAAGAAAAAAAAGAAAAAATATGGATAGTCGTTAAACGATTATACAAATATGTTGAATATTCAAATAGTAGATTATTTCTAATGGCACTTATGTTAGCAGGAGGAACTATTGGTGGTATTTTTCTTGCAGCAACAATTGGTAATGCTATACAACTAGTATCAGAGGGAAAACAATTTAATTTTGCAACTATTGTTTTACCAATTATTATTGCAGCTATAATTCAACTATCTACAAGTTATATATATGTTCATTTATCTGGACATTTTAGTTCAGAGACTCACAGACAATTAGCTAACCTTACATTAAAAAAACTATTAAGTAGTAAACAACATTGGATTGAATCACAAAAAAGTGGTGATCTAATAAATAAATCAGGTGAATCACTAGGGTTAGGAGTTAATCTGTTAACTTATGGTATGCCAGAATTATTTGATGTATTAATTGCAATAATACTAATGGCTACTTACTTAACTATTAATAACTGGAAATTAGCATTACTATATTTTATTTTCTATCCACTGGTTATCTATATGCAAAATGCATTTAGCAAACCAATAAATAAAACAGTTACTGCAAGACTAGATGCATCTGGAAAATGTGGTAATATTTCAATTGACGCCATGAGAAATTTAACAACGGTAAAAGCATATGGACTTGAAAAAGAAATGACAAAAAGATATAGCGAAAAAGGTATAATTTTACAAGGCAAGTTTAAACGATTTTATTGGATGAAAAGTATTGTTTGTTTTATTGGAGAAGCTTTTTCGGTACTACCAACAATTCTTGTTAGTTTTGGTGCTGTTTATCTTGTATCTAAAGGAGAACTTGAAGTTGGAGCATTGCTTGCCTTTATTATTGTTATGTTACGTTTAAATTCACCTCTTCGATATTTTGGAAGACAAATGTCAGATTTAAGAGGAGATGTTGCAGGTGCTTTAAGAGTACTTGAATTAATAGAATCACCACAAGAAGATAGAAGTAAATCAATTACAATTCCAAAAGAGGGAAGCGAGATAATTCGATTTAATAATGTATCATTTTCATATGATGGTGAAAATATGGTTTTAGAAAATATTGACTTTACTTTACATAAAGGAGAGCATATTGCAATTGTAGGAGAAAGTGGTTGTGGAAAAAGTACTCTACTTAAATTGATTGGTGGGTTATATGATAATTATACAGGAAATATTTCTATACTAGGAAATGATATGAACAATTGGAATCTAGTGGCAATGAGAACAAAAATGGCTCATGTATCACAGAGAAGTGACTTATTTCCTGTTTCGATTTATGAAAATATAATTTGGGGAAGTGAAGGGAAAAATCTTGATGATGTGAAAAAAGCTTGTCAATTTGCTGGTATATTACCATTTGTTTTATCACTGCCAGAAACTTTTGATACATTGGCAGGTGAAAGAGGTATTCAATTATCAGGTGGACAAAAACAAAGAGTATCAATAGCAAGAGCTCTGTTAAGAGATTCAAAAATACTATTATTAGATGAGGCAACATCATCTCTTGATGCTACTACTGAAAGAGAGGTTCAAGCTTCACTTAATAAGCTAATGGAAGGGAAATCAACTGTTATTGTTTCTCATAGATTATCATCAATTAGAAATGTGAGTAAAATAATCGTGATTGACAAAGGAAAAATAATTGAAACAGGTACTCATAAGCAACTATTAGATAAAAAAGGTATGTATTATAAGCTATATAAACGTCAAATAGGGGAGGGATTATCATGAAT
>JAUUZV010000208.1 GCA_030592085.1 Clostridia bacterium
ATTTATTTGGTAATCAGCGAGGGAAAAGTGATTATGAAATTGATGGTGCTGTTATTAATATTAATAACTTAACCCAAAGAGAAGAACTGGGAAAAACTTCTAAATATCCAAAATGGGCAACTGCATATAAATATCCGGCTGAAAAAAAAGAAACTACAATAGAAGATATAATTATCCAAATTGGCAGAACAGGAGTGTTAACCCCAAAAGCTGTTTTAAAACCAGTTTTGATTGCAGGCTCAACAGTAGGCTTTGCTACTTTACATAATCTTGATTTTATTAATGAAAAAGATATTAGGATTGGTGATCAAGTAATTTTGCAAAAAGCTGGAGATGTAATTCCAGAAGTAGTAAAAAGTTTACATGATAAAAGAACGGGAAAAGAAAAGCAATTTGTAATGCCAAGTATTTGCCCTGTTTGTCAGGCACCAGTGATAAGAGAAGAAGATAAATCTGCCTATCGATGTACTGGAATTGAATGTCCTGCACAACAATTTCGGTCAATTGTTCATTTTTGTTCGCGAGACGCTATGAATATTGATGGATTAGGACCCGCTTTAATTGATAAGTTTTTACAAGATAAATTGATTAGTACCATTGGAGATATCTATTATTTATGGAAAAAGAAAGAAATTCTAATAAATTTAGAAGGTTTAGGAGAAAAAAGCATAGAAAACTTGCTTAAGTCTATTGATGATTCTAAAAATAATAATCTTAGTAAATTGCTGTTTGGGTTTGGTGTTCGACATATAGGGAGCCGTGGTGCTATGTTGCTTGAAAAACACTTTTCATCAATGGAAGAATTAATGAAAGCTACTTATGAAGACTTAATGGCTATTCACGAATTTGGTGAAGTAATGGCAAATAGTTTATTAGAATTTTTTATTAATTCCCAAAGTATACATTTGATTAATCAATTAAAAGGCGTAGGAGTTAATATGATTTCTAGAACATATGGTACTAATATCAAAGGAGTTTTTACTAATAAATCTATAGTTTTAACAGGAACGTTACCTACTTACTCGCGAAATGAAATTAAGAAAATAATTGAAGATTTAGGTGGAAAAGTTTCTTCAAGTGTTTCTAAAAAAACTGACTATATTGTTGCAGGAGAAAATACTGGAAGTAAATATGATAAAGGTGTAAAACTTGGTGTATCAATAATAAATGAAGAACAATTTAAAAAAATGATAGGAAAAGAGCATGAAAGTATTAACTAAAAAAGTGTACATGGAAAAACCAAAAGAGCGAACAGGGGTATCGTGTAATACATATTACACTGGAGTAGGTATGGATGTGATGAAATTATATTCATATATTCATAAATCAGATACAGCTGATGTATCATTTAAAGAATTTTCCTCCGATAATGGAAAAACTTTTGGGGCACCAATAACTGTAACTACTGAGAAAAAAGTGGAAAATGGCACATTACGTAGTTATATGAGAAGTCCAATTGTAGATAAAAAAAGAGATAGACTTATTACTTTTGGAATTAAAGGTGTTTTACCAACAGATAATCCTCTTGAAGGGTTGAAGTGGTGGCATGTGTATTATATGGTGTCCACTGATGGTGGCAAAAGTAATATAGTTGAAGAACCTGTGATTTTACAAGGAGATGAATTTATTAAAACTCATCCTGTAACAGATGTGTTTGAAGGAAAAAATTCAGTCATGATTGGCGATACAACGCAATTAGCAATTATAACCAGTAGACAAAGAAAAAGCGAAGATAATGATCATATATTGCTACCAGTTCAAATAACACCAATCGGACCAGATGGTAGTTATTATAATCCAGGAGGAGGATATACTTATCATTATAGTGCAGTAATTAGAGGTGATATTTTAGATGATGGGCATATAACGTGGACTGGAATTTCTAATAAAATTTCTAATGAACCAACTTTATCAACTAGGGGAACCATTGAACCCACAATTGTTGAATTAGATGATGGAACTATTCTAATGGTGTTACGTGGTAGTAATGGTGGGACAAAAGATTACGATCATAAAATAAAAGGATATAGATGGTATAGTGTATCAACAAATGGAGGTAAAACTTTTTCTAAAGTGAAACCATGGTTATATGATACAAATGAACCTTTTTATTCTCCATCAAGTTGTTCTCAATTGTTACGCCATTCTTCTGGTAAAATATTTTGGATTGGCAATATATCACCAAATAATCCAAAGGCTAATATGCCAAGAAATCCAATATACATAGGTGAGGTTGATAAATCATCTTTATTATTAAAAAAGGACACATTACTTGAAATTGATAGAGTAAAAGGTTCACAGTCGAGTGATACTACTTTTTCTAATTTTTATGCTAGAGAAGATAAACAAACAGGTAGAATTTTGCTTCATATAACACCTTTTCATCAAACCCCAGATAATGTGTTTGGAAGTCATGCATATATTTATGATATTGAGGTAGTGTAATGGAACTAATTAATAAAAGGTTATTTGTTAAAAGTGAAGAACAAGGTGGATTACTTTGTTGTCCTTTTTATGGTAATAATGAAGGTAGAATAGTTAATTATGTTACACAAATGAAGAGATCTGATACTTTTTCTGGTTCAATAATTCAATTAAGTGATGATAATTTAAAAACTTTTTCAAAAGAATATGCTGATAAAACATCGTGGCAAATAGATAAAGGAACAATGACAAAGTATTTTAAAGTTCAGGTTATTGATAAATTGCGAAACAACCTATACTTATTCTATAATCAAGGACTTCTTCCTAGTAATGACCCAAAAGAAGGAGTGAAAAATTGGCAGATGTATTATACTATGTCAAAAGATGGGGGAGAAACATTTTCTTTTTATGAGCCTATTATCTTAGAGGGTGATGAATATAATATAACTCATCCTATTAATGACGTTTTTATAGGATACAATTCTTTTATGGTTGGTGATTATCCTTGTGTTCCAATTATTTTACCTGATGGAGAAACAATTCTTTTAGCAGTTCAAGTATCAGTATTAGATGAAAATATGGAACTTTTTAATCCTTATGGATCATTTACATTTCAAGCTAGCTATATTTTAAAAGGGAAATTTCAAGGTGATGGTCATATTAAATGGGTTAGCATGTCTAATAAAATGCTAGTTTCAATTGATAAGTCGACAAGAGGAACCATCGAACCGGCTATATGTCAATTACCTGATGGTAGAATTTTAATGATAAATAGAGGTAGTAATGATTTATCAGAAGATATTCCTAGTTATAGATGGTATTGTATTTCAAAGGACAATGGAGACTCTTTAGAAGGTCCTTACCCTTTAACCTACTCATCCGGTGAAAACTTTTTTTCTCCTTCAAGTTGTTCAATGTTACTTCCTCATTCAAATGGTAAAATATATTGGATTGGAAATATCTCACCAACTAATGCTAGAGGTAATATGCCTCGCAATCCGTTATGTATTGTAGAAGTAGACCATCAAAGCATTGGATTAAAAAAAGAAACTAAATTTGATGTTATTTCACGTAATGAGTCGGATTATCATGATATTACATTTTCAAATTTCTATGCACGAGAAGAGAGAGGTACTGGAGACATACTAATTTATTGTACTTCTTTTTGGAATAATCCTGACAATCCCATGGAAAGTGAAGGAAGTTATGAATACAGAGTTAAAGTTTAAGCTACTTGACATGTTACATTAATTTGTTTATTCTAAACATTGGAGGCAACATATGAAAAAACACACATTATTATTATTGCTATTTATGATTGTTCTGTCCTTGCTAGTGACAGGATGTCAACAAAATAATCAAGATATAGAATCACCCACACCAACTGAAACATCTACACCTTCTAGTACCCCAACAAAAGAATTAACCACTGCAAATATTGCTGGGTTAAAAGGTCCTACGTCTATGGGTATGATAAGAATGTTTGCAGAACTTAATTCGCTATCTGAATTTGTTTC